>JBEKVL010000612.1:0-4432 GCA_049514055.1 Tepidisphaeraceae bacterium
ATTCCGCTCCCGGCCGGCCTCCGCAAGACCATCGACTTTTTCAGCCGCATCGACCTCAAACAGTACCGTCGTCCGACCGATCACACCGCCCACAAGTCAATGGGGCTGGCACACTGAGGCGTTTGGCCGGCAGCCAGCATACGGACGCCCAGACCAGCCCGGCCGCCCGGCACGTCGGCCGGACAATGAACGCCCATGAACACGCGGCTTATGCCCATTTCGCAATGGCGCCGATCGCGGCGAATAGATCCGACCACCAGCAACCCGTCATCTGCTGGCCGTCGCCACCCGGCCCATCCTGCCTTCCCTTTCACCTCTTTCCTCGGTGGCCCCGTTGCTCTGGCCACTCCCTCGAACTCCGTCATTCCCCTGTTCCCATCTGGCCGCCCGCGGCACTCACGATTTCCGTCAGCTTGTCCATCTTCTGGTGAAGTTGCATGATCTCAAGTTGCGCCTTCAGGTTGACCTGGTACTCAAAGTCCGCTCGTATCCTGTCCCGTTCGGCCTGCCGCTTCTGACTGTTGAGCACGAAGACCGTCAGCAGGAACGACGCCAGTGTCACCATGAATCCGAGCCAGAAGAATGTCGGCGGGTCGTCGCGGAAGGTCACCTTCTCCGCCCAACGCTCCGGATCCTTCCAGATCAGGGCGGTCTGCACCGCCATCCACATCAACGCGAACGCGATCACCGAAATCAGGAACGCTCCGCTGGAGAAATGGTCGGCCAGTTGGTCCACCACCCGCTGCAACGTCGTGATCTTCTCATCCGCTTCCTCATTCACGTTCTTGATGCTCCGCAATTTCTCGGTGTTCTCCCGCAATCGCGTGGCCATCGTCGAGACCATCACCTCCGATGCCTTCGGATGCTGCGCCAGGAACTTAAAGAAGTTCTGCCGGTTCAGCACCCACATGCCCGTCTCGCTCTGGGCCAGCGCCGTCGCCGTTCGCGGGCCGCCATCCAGCAGCGACAGATCGCCGAAGAAGGCGCCGGAGCCGACAACGGCCAGCGTCACATCCTGCCCGGCCTCGTTGGTGTACGACAGCCGGACCTGCCCGTATTGCACGATGAACAGTTCGTCCCCTTTCTCGCCAATCCAGAAGATCGCCTGGTTCGGCGGCACCGTTCGCGCCTCCAGCCAGTCCTTCAGTCCTCCAAGGTCGTCGTCGGAGAGCGACGCAAACAACGGTATCTTCTTGAGCAGTTCCTTATCCATGGTCACAATGTCACCTGCCTGTGTTGAACATGGTAGGATATCCGTGCCGCGCGGCCACTCAAGCGATTGCGGGAGCTTTCAAATCCCTCGAAACCGTCCGGCCTCGCTTCACCTGCCCCCGTTGCCTTCCTAAACTCACGGAGCCCATGAGCAGACTCTCGTTCAACATCGACGCCGTGATCGAAGGCAAAGCCCGTCTGACCGATGCCCAGGCGCTGGAACTGCATCAGAAGGCATCTCTGCACGACCTGGGTGCCTGGGCTCACGCCGTCACCCAGCGGCTCCACCCCGAGCCCCACCGCACCTACGTCATCGCCCGCAACATCAACTACACCAACGTCTGCACGGCCAGATGCACCTTCTGCGCCTTCAGGCGCGACCACGACGAAACTGACGCCTACACCCTGAACCACGAGCAGATCGGGGCGAAGATCCGCGAACTCATCGCCATCAACGGCACCCAGGTGCTCATGCAGGGCGGCATGAACGACCGCCTGCCCATCGAATACTACGAAGACCTTCTCCACTACATCAAGGCCACATTCCCTGGCGTCCATGTACACGCCTTCTCACCGCCGGAGTTTGTGGAGTTCGAGCGGTTTTTCGGCATGGACGTGCGTGACATTCTCCGCCGCTTCCGCGGTGCGGGGTTGCACACCGTGCCCGGCGGCGGCGGCGAGATCTTCGCCCCGCGCGTCCGCCGGCGCATCGGCATCGGCAAATGCACGGGTGATGACTGGCTCCGTGTCATGCGCGTGGCCCACGAGGAAGGCATGAGCACATCCTGCACCATGCTGATCGGCCACATCGAGTTCGTGCGCGAGCGGATCGAACATCTGGCGGCGTTGCGGGACATGCAGGATTATGCGCTGGGACTCAGGCACGAAGGCACGGAGGCGCGAAGGCGCGAAGTGGAAGAACGCCGGCCGGGCGTCTTCGCGAAGTCCGCATTTGCACCGACTGGCAACCATCAACTGACAACTGGCAACTATGCTGCATACATCCACTGGCCCTTCCAGCGCGAAAACACTCCGCTCGGCCGGGCCAAGGAATGGGATCCGGACATTCACGGCCCGTTCGACGACTCGACCAACGAGGAGATTCAGCGTGGCCGGGTCGTGCGTATGGCCGGTGCGGACGAGTACCTGCGCGTGCTGGCGGTGTCGCGCCTGTATCTCGACAACATCCCGTCCATCCAGAGTTCCTGGGTCACGATGGGTCCGAAGATCGGCCAACTGGCCCTCTATTTCGGCGCCAACGACATGGGCATGGTGATGATGGAGGAGAACGTCGTCAGCGCGGCCGGCACGAGCTACAACCTCGACGAACGGGAAATCTGCCGGCTGATCCGCGACGCCGGCTGGCTCCCCGCCCAGCGCGACCAGTTCTACAATGTTCTCCGTCTCCACGACACACCGGACTCCCCCGACCTGCGGCCGGCTCCCGTGCCTCCGATTCGCAATGTAAGGCAGATTGACAGGCAATTCATCGGCGCCGCCCCGGGCCTCGACGACGGCGGCGACCGGGCTGTGCGAGTGCAGTTGCCGCTCCTGGGCGAGCCGAACTGTGCCTCTTGAAGGCCACCATCACCCCACCGAAAAGGAAAGAGTGCCGCAATGTTCGAACCGGGCGCAACCTCTCCTTGATGCGTTGAAGGTCTTTTCCCAGGCGAATCCCACTCAGGAATAGCAAGATCCGGCTTTGGGCACGACGGCCTTGCGGACGCCGGAAAAGGCGTCGGTACAGGAGACCCTGGTCACCTTGAGGACGGTCAGGCCCATGGCCGTCTCGGCTGCCCGGCATCGGGTGTGCGTGATGGACAAACGGAGCAGTTCTGACATCCTGCCCGTCTTCACTTGCGCTCCGCTGCCTGCCAAGCGCTTGCTCAGCCGGTAATGTCCCGCAACACGCCATGCTACATCCGGCCGGGTTTGCTCCATAACACAAGTGTTTGCAGATTATGCTGCTTCTGTATTCGTACCGGGTAGATGTGTTTTGCCGCCTTTCAGCCGGCCGGCCACGGGCGGGCCGGTCGAGAGGCTGGTGGTCGGGCGGGCATCCTCATTTCCTGAAACCCAGGTCCGATGGGCGCCGCCAGTTCCGTTACTAACCGGCACCCAGGGGCAACAAGACCCGGCGCACGACCACGCCTCTCGCTGTACAAGCGAGTGAGGCAATCCGAGAAACGAGAAGCGCAATCCCTGATCGAGCAACCGCCGTCGCTCGGCATATCCCGCGTTAAACACAACCGGCCTCTCCGACTCAGCGAGATTGAGACCGCGGGGCAGGGCGGCGCCGTGGATGCGGCAGGAAACAAGTACTTCACCAAGACTTGGAACTGTTTGCCAGGCAGACCATCGACTGGTTCACCCAGGCGGCCCGCGACTACGTCCATGGAACTGCTTCGGAAGAACGAGAACAGCGGGCGATTCAGGTGGCGGGGCAGGCTCAGTTGCTCTTGCGTCGGGATTTCACTGACGGGCGGATCGGCGGTTTCGGAAAAAAGTTGAATTGGGCGGTCGTGATGGGGGGTGTCTGTCGGCATAAGCGTCTTGTTTACAGGTGGTTACGATTCGTATAGCGGTTTCAGGATGTCTGAAAAACCGGGTCCCGAGGGGGTCCCAATAATGTCCCTTTCGGATCCCCGGCGGGTCCAAAAGGTGTCCGGATGGGTCCCAAGGGGGTCCCAAATGGTCCCTTGGCGAACGGGTGGCCTGGTCAGCAAGGTGGGCGGGAGAGGATGCCCCGGGAAGCCAGCCCATCGAGCGTTCACGGCAGGCTCCCGGCACATGAGGGGAGGATTGAGGCCGACATATTCACTTTTCAAAGAACGAACAGCATGAGACATTATACAAAAACGCGAACATGACTGCAAATAGAAAAGGTGAAAAATATTATATACGTCGGAGCCGAGGGTTTCCTGGCCGGGGCGGCTTGACATTGCAATCCTCATGCCGTCACAACCCGCCATAATCGCAAGCAGATCGTGAAATTTGACCGCGACACCGATTCGAGCGCCCGATCTCCGTTGCGGCCGGCAGCGTGCTTGGGAACTGGAAACGTACCGGATTCAACCATGGAGCCCAGGGCAGAGTCATTTGGCCCTAGCTGACTCCGAGAATTCGCTTGGAGTTCACGCTTTAGCGTGTCTGTCGGGCCAAAACACGCTAAAGCGTGAACTCCGAACAGGGGTTTCAGGCCAAATGCGATGGCCCTGCC
>JBEKVL010000613.1:0-4430 GCA_049514055.1 Tepidisphaeraceae bacterium
CGCTGCTGGACTATCTCAAGCTGCCCGGCGCGGATGCGGCGCTGTGTGGCCGGATCAGGCAAACCCTGGCGAACTCGGCCGGCAATCGCGGCTGGGCGCCGCCGGTCGAGGCCGATCTGTACCGCGCCTGGATAGGGCGGGGCACGTATCACTGGGGCAGCAACTCGCCGCGGGCGTGCTATGGCTACGTTTCCCTACAAGCCGCCGAATACGCGGGATTGAGCGACGCCGAGCGTACCCGACTGACCCAGCGCGGCGCCGACCTGCTGCATTCGTTCCACGGGGTGAACCCGCTGAGCGCGGCCTATCTCAGCAACATGAATGACGTCGGCGCGGAGTTGTCGATGATGTACATCTATCACGCCCGCTGGGGCAGCAGCGCCAAGCCGCCGGACAATCCGCCGCCGGGCTATGTCGTTGGCGGGGCCAACCAGAGTTTCGACGGCAAAAGCAAGAACAACGATGGCAGCATCGAGTGGATATCGAAGCAGCCGCGGGCCAAGGCCTACGCCGACTTCAACCTCGGTTGGCCGGAGGCAAGCTGGGCCATCAGCGAGCCGGCCATCTACTACCAGGCGGCGTACATCCGGCTGCTGTCGGCGTTCACGCAGCCACAGTAGGGCCAGCGTCCTCGCTGGCCGTGTGTACCAGACGGTTTGCGCTTCAGGAAGGCCAGCGAGGACGCTGGCCCCACTCGCCGCGCCGTCTTTGCCGCAGGCTCATTCGGTGGGTATAAGAGTGAACTCTGCCACAGGAGATTCGACCATGTCCACGATCAAGATCACTATCCTGACCATCTTCCCACTGCTCGCCTCGCACGTCCTTCTCGCCCAGGAGCCGACCATCGCCACGCTCGAAGATCAGTTCCTGAAGATGCCCATGGAGGCCCGGCGGCACACCGGGCCGCTCTTCTGGCTGCACGGGGATGAGACCAAGGCCCAGTTGGAAGGCGAGCTCAAGAACGTCCTCGACGGCCACAACGGCACGTTCACCACCGAGCCGCGGCCGCACACCGACTGGCTCGGCGAAGGGTGGTATCGCGACGTGGGCATCTGCCTCGATTTCGCACGCAAGAACAACCTCACCATGTTCATCTACGATGACTGGTGGTGGCCGAGCCAGATGATGGGCGGCCGGGTGCCGCCGCAGTATGGCAGCAAGCGGCTTGAGGCGTCGGTCGTCACCATCGACGGACCCAGGGAGATCAGCGAGGTGGGCTATGGCGATGCCAACCTCATCGCCGTCATCGCCGGCAAGGAGGCTGTGGGCGAGACCATCGACGGCAAGACGCTGGCGAACCTCACCGCCTCCGTCAAGGACGGCACGCTCAGGTGGAACGTGCCCGATGGCAAGTGGAAGATCATGAAGTTCACCTGGCGCTTCAACGGCACCAAGGGCGGCCAGCAGAAGTACATCTCCGTCGATGGCGCCAGCCCGGACTGCGTCGACTGGTTCATCAAGACCGTCTATCAGCCGCACTACGATCATTTTAAGGATGACTACGGAAAGACCATCGTGGGCTATTTCTATGACGAGCCGGAAACCCAGGGCGACTGGGGAACGGATGTGATGAAAGTGATCGCCGAGCGCAAGTTCGACCTGAACAAACTGCTGGTCGGCTACAAGTTCAAGCTGGCCGGCGAGGAACAGACCGCGGCCTTCTATTCCTACATCGACTGCTTCGCCGAGGCCTGGGGCCGCACCATGTACGGGGGCATGAGCCGCTGGTGCCGCGACCACAACGTCGTCTCCATGGGACACTTCATGGAACACGAGAATTGCATCTTCGACCGCAACATGTCCGGCGGAAACATGATGCAATTGCAGAAGTTCAGCGGCATGGGCGGCATCGACCTGGTCTGCGGCCAGGTTTATCCCGGCCAGCGGAACATGGGCTTCTACCAGATGCCCAAGATCGCCAGTTCGATCGCCCACACGTATAACAAAGACAACAACATCGCCATGTGCGAGATTTTTGGCGGGTACAACCAGGTTTTGACCTACGCCGAGATGAAATGGCTGGCGGACTGGGAACAGGTGCGCGGCGTGAACCACCTGATTCCGCATTCGTTCAATCCGCGCGCGCCGTATGACAGCGACTACCCGCCGTATTTCTACAACGGCGGCTTCGAGCCGCGCTGGCCGCTCTATCGCGTCTGGGCCGACTACAACAACCGGCTGAGCCTCATGCTCACCGGCGGGCGGCACATCGCCCCCGTGGCGTTCCTGCATCTTGGCCAGAGCTACCATGTCGGCGAGAAGATCCGGCCGGAGGAACTCACCAGTGCCTTGCAGGATGCCCAGTTCGATTGCGACTGGCTTCTCTACGACGCCTGGGAGAACGACGCCAGACTCGAAGGCAAGCAGATCAATCTGCACAAGGAAGACTACGAGGTGCTGGTCGTCCCCGCCGCCGAGGTGATTCCCTACCCCACGCTGGCCAAGGCCCGCGAGTTCTTCGACAAGGGCGGCGTGGTCGTCGGCTATGGCATGTTGCCGACCAAGTCGGCGACGCTCGGCCACGATTCCAAGGACATTGCCCAACTCACCGACGCGATCTGGGGCGCGCCGACGCCCGGCCTGGGTCGCTGCAAGGCCAGCGCCGCCGGCGGCAAGTCGTATTTCCTCCCGGCCAGGCCCACGCCGCAGGACATTCAGAAAGTCCTCACCGGCGATGCCGGCATCCATGCCGCCCTTGAAGTTGTTGCCGGCGAGACCAACAACTGGCTGCATGTGCTGCACCGCCAGAAGGCCGGCCGCGACGTGTTCCTCGTCTGCAACCAGAACCACCAGGGCGATGCGCGGCAGTTCAAGTTCCGCCTGACCGCTGACGGCGAGCCGGAATGCTGGGATCCCATGCACAACGAGATCACGGCCATCCCCACGAAGCGCATTGACAGCCGCACCGTGGAGGTCGATCTCACGCTCGAACCGTCCGAGAGCGTCATCCTCGTCTTTCAGCCGCAGAAGCGGCCACTGGCCATGCGGTTGGACGACAGCGTCAAGCCGATCGGCCAGCCGATCGCCATCGAGCGTCAGGCCGTCGCCGAGAAGCCCGCCCCGCAGCCGGCCGCGTCCAATGGGCCGTTCCCGCTGGAAGGCTGTTCCTGGGTCTGGTATCCCGAGGGCAACCCCGCCGTCGATGCCCCGGCCGGTAGCCGCTATTTCCGCGGCGATGTGACGATTCCGCAGGATCGCAAGATCAAGGCCGCCCGCATGATGATCTCGGCCGACAACGAGTTCACGCTGCACATCAACGGCCAGAAGGCCGCCGCACGCACGGGCGACGCCGAAGCCTGGCGCAAGCCGGAGACGGCCGACATCACCAGGTATCTGTCGCCCGGGAAGAATCAGTTCGCCATTCTCGCGGTGAACCTCGACCAGCCGGGCGTGGCGAAGAATCCCGCCGGGCTGATCGGCCGCTACACAATTGATTTCGAGCAGGGCGAGCCGCTCACCGGCAGCATTGACACGAGTTGGAAAACCGCCAAAGACGAGCAGGCGAACTGGACCGGGGCCGACTTTGACGACAACGCCTGGGTCGCCGCGAAGGTGGCCGCCGCCTATGGCGCGGCCCCCTGGGGCAAACTCGACGCGCGTAAGCACATGACCATCAGCCCGGTGAAGGCCGATCCTTTTGAAGGCCGCTGCGAAGTCCCGGCTGGCGTAGACCTGGCCAAGTCGCGGGTCTACCTCGAGGTTGACGACATTACTCCCGAGGCCGCCGCCACGGTGACCATCAACGGCGCCCACGCCGGCGGTTTCATCGGCAAACCGCTGCGGCTGGATGTCACGCAATCGCTCAAGCCCGGAGCGAACCTCATCCGCATCGACCCGTTTGCGCCGAAGACGGCGAAGCTGGTGGCGTATCCGCGTTGAAGTGATCTGGTTCGATAACATCTGGCCAGTATCCGGAAGACTGGAATCCTGTCGAACCCGACGACGGGTG
Organism: Tepidisphaeraceae bacterium; assembly: GCA_049514055.1. Lineage (GTDB taxonomy): Bacteria > Planctomycetota > Phycisphaerae > Tepidisphaerales > Tepidisphaeraceae > JANYKD01. The sequence continues at coordinate 3,950 of JBEKVL010000613.1, forward strand.
GCGCGGGGAAAATGTTTTGGCGCTGGTGACGTGGGGGACGCAAGGCATAAAGGTCTTTTTGAAAAGGGGTTATGAGTTAATTGGTTGATGGATGGGGTTGAAAAAAGCGCCGCCAAAGCGTGTCCAAAATCTCCCCAAAACCTCCCCATGACAGTGTCTGGATCGTGCCGGAATGACGCTGGAACCCACGGAGCAAGCTCCGTGGGCGTTGAGGGTTGTGGAAGGTGTTCGGAAAAAAAATCTTTGGAGGTTGGTAGTTTTGAGGGCTTGAGACATAAGGGCCTGCTTGCAAAGTGGTTATGAGTGGTTTGGGGCGTTGGCAACAAGTGAAAATCAGTGTCTTTTTCGGGTCCAGAAGCGAGACTGTAGCACTACGGCAGTTGCGGTTGGAAGGAATGAGAGACCACTGGCTGAACCGCGTAGGCATCGCCACCAGACCCCACGCCAATGGTGGGGTTGGTTGATGCAGAACGTCTCCTGG
>JBEKVL010000614.1:0-4418 GCA_049514055.1 Tepidisphaeraceae bacterium
GACCTCGCCCAGCCCGCCCACGAAGGGTGCGATCTGCTGCAGGGCAAACGCACGGTCACCCTGGTCCGCGCCCGGCTGGCCATGGACGAACGCCGCCGCCGCAGTTTCGACTCGATGCTGGAAGAGCTTCCCGCCGGCAATTCCGCGGCCGTCGGCATTGCCGAACAGCTTCGCCGCGAGATCATCGCCGTCGGCGCGGTGGACAAGACCCGCACGCTGATCCGCGAGTTCCTCGACGATGCCCGCATGGCCGCCGAGGAACCGATCCTGCCGCCCGACCTCCGCCACGGCCTGCTGGGGCTGCTGGAAACGCTGGGGCGGAAGTATTTTGCGTAAAGTTCGGAGTTCACGCTTCAGCGTGTCCTGATGCGGAAACACCCGCCAGACACGCTAAAGCGTGAACTCCGAACAGTTTACCGATCACTGATCGCTCTTGATCCCCTCCACCACCTTCGTCGTCGCTTCGCCCTGCACTGCCCGGATGGCGGCCTTGTCCTGTTCGGACCATTCCGGGCCGGCGGCTTCGATGCTGGTGACGATGTTCTTGAGGTGCCCGCGGAGTTCGTCGGCCGTGCCCAGGGCGTCATCGACTTCTTTCGCACGCTGGACGCGCTGGTACGCGCCCCAGACCAGGCCGGCCACGACGCCGATGATCCCGGCATATGGACCGACGACCGGCACGCCCGCCAGGAGGCCGCCCAGGCTGGAGCCGACCTGCGTCGCATCGCCCGTGCGGGCGGCCACGATCATCTGGTCGAGACGATCGACCTTTCCGGCAAGCTGCGGCGCCAGGGCCTCGGCCTTGGCCAGCGTCGCCTTGATCTGCTCGCGCATGGGCCCGGGCGGCAGGGCGTCGATCTCCTTCTGCAGCGTGGAGATCTGCTGGGTGGTGGCCGTCAGTTCGCGTTTGAGCGTGTCGCGCGACTGCTGCCAGCGGCACAGGGCGGTGTCGGTGCAACCGGAAACGAGGAAGGCCGTGAGGAGAGTGAAGGTGATGAAGAGGAGAATCTGTTGAAGAGGTTTCATGGGAATTCCTTTGCGAAGGGGAGTTTGAGATTTGAGATTTGAGATTTGAAATCCGAATTGCACGAGTTAAATTCGAATCACGGAAAGAGCGGGTCCGCCACCCAATGGTGGTCGGGCGGGTTCATTCGGGATGTTCGCGTTGCATGATGAAGGGGTCGAGGCGGACGCTGAGTCGGAGTTCCTGCTGGGCATGAGCGAGCTGGGCGCGGACTTCGGCGAGTTCGGATTGGACCCGGGCGAGTTCGCCGGTGAGGGTTTGGGTTGCGGCATGGCGGGATTCGACGGCCGCGAAGCGCTGGCGGACGTGGGCGAGGCGGAGGATGGACTCGAGGGTTTTGAGGGAGGATGGCGGCTTATCGGGGGAATCAGCGGGCGGGGAGGCGTTGTCGGAGGATTCGGCCGACGGGGTGGGGAGTTGGCCGGAGGCGTAGGTGGCGGCGGTGGCGAGGTGGAAATCGGACTGGAAGCGCAGGGTTTCGAGGATGGAGTTGAGGGCGCGGATGAAGCCCGGGTGGCGGAGCCATTTGCGGAGGATGGCGGGGGAGGGCCAGAGGGAGGGGGGTGGGCCGCCGGGTTTGCGGAAGGCGCGAAGAAAAGTTGTCTGGAGATTCGTGGTATCGGGGATGCGAGGCATAAGGGGCTCCTTTCAAAGGGGTTATGAGTGGCGAGAGACGTCAGCGGATGGGTTTAAAAGATGTCTTTTTCGGGTTCAAATAGTGTCCGGTTGGGTACCGGACGGGTCCCGGGGGCTTAGAAGATGCAGTGATCACGGCATTAATCACGGACCAGATTGACGATATTGAGACACCTGGTCAGGTCGGCCAGCCCGTCCCCATTGGTGTCGAACTGTACGGTCAGGCGGGACAGGGCCCGGCGGTAGAGTCGCTCGTAGTAGTCCGCGCGCAGCGAGAGTCCGGCCGGCTCGGATGACGCGGCGGCCAGGGCGCTGTAGACCAGTTGGAGTGAACCCAGCGCGGCCGCGTGGCGGATGGCGGGGGCGAGGATGATGTTGTCGGCCGACAGTTTTGGGTTCTTGCCCACGCCGGCGGCGGAGAGAATCACTTCGGAGACAATCCGCCGCTGGGGGGCGAACGTACGGATGACGAAAGCGAGACCGCTGCCGTTGCCGACGGGCGAAGGCACCGGGTCGCCGCTTTCGGGGAACAGTCCTTCGTGCAGCGAGCTGACGACGAGGGCGGTGTCGCTGACGACGGCAACGATCGGGTAGCAGCCGGCGACTTCTCCCGCAAGCGTAATGATGCAGTTGGCCGCGACGTGGTCATCGGCGAAGGAGCCGCTGCCGCGGCTGAAGCTGGTGGCGGCGAGGTTGCCGGTACCGCTGGAAAGAAGCTGCGAGGCGAACGAGGCGTCGCGGAAGAGCCAGGGCTCGAAGGCGAGAAGATCGAGGTCGGTGCAGAGGAACATGGTTTGGCTCCGGGAAAGAAAGAGTTAAACACGAAGTCACGAAGCCACGAAGTGATGTCTGGTGGATCAAGGCAACAACCCAGGCGTGACTTCCTGGATTATTGATTTGCCAGCCTGGTCCCCGATTCCGACGCCGGCTTCGTGTCTTCGTGCCTTCGTGTTTAGTGAATGGTGCTACAGGTCTGTCAGCCCCGAGATGACCGCGTGGGCGTTCTCGTTGCGCAGCTCCAGCGTGTACTCGCCGATCACCTGGCCGGACTCGCGGTCGCCGGTGGCGGCCAGGGGCCGGTACTGGAAGCTGCGGCCGGCCAGCGGCAGAACCTCGATCCGCGAGCTGTCGAGGAAGGCGATGGTCCCGGCCGGCAGCCAGCGGCTCATGACGATGCGGCAGACGCCGAAGTCCGTCTCATAGAGATTGACCAGAGAGCGGTAACGCTCGTCACTGGCCGAGAAACTACGCATCGGGAAGAGCAGCGAGTTGATGGCCCGCTTCTGGCCGGCGTTGACGAGGATGATGTCGGCCTGGGCGTTGCCGTTCTGCCAGATGGAGCGAAGGGCGAAATTGATGCCGGGCTCGCCGATGACGCCGTCGGAGGGGAAGTCACCCGCGCCGGGCTTGAAGCTGTTGGTGGTGATGAACGAGAGGATGCCGCGCATGGTCCGGCGGACGGCGGCCGAGCCCTGCGGGTTGGTCGCCGGCGCGACGCCGTTGATGACCGTGTTCTCCAGGTCGCGCAGCAGTTCGCGGGTGCGCTGCTGTTTCTGGTAGTTCAGCTCGTGCGGCACGCCGATGTTGCGGACGGCCAGTTGCGAGCCGCTGACCTCGGCCGAGGCCGAGAAGATCTGCGTGTAGTTGGTCCTGCGGACGCGGGCGGTGAAGCGGGCCTGTGCGGCATCGTCGCCTTCGAGCGCGGCGTTGCCGAGGATGTGGATGGCCGCTCCGTTGGTGATGGCCTGGGGCGTGGTGCCGCCGTAGCCGCGCTGCACGGTGATGGTGTTCGTGGAGGTGGCGATTGCGGTGACGAGCATGATCTCGCCGGCGGTCCCGAGCCGGATCTGGTCGCCGGCGCGGAAGCGTTCGATGTGGGCGACGTCGAAAGCGGTCTCGGTGAGCGGGTTGGCGATGGTCGTGTCGGCCACGGCGTCGAGGTTGGGCAGCAGGCCGTCCTCGAGCCACTCGTGTACGGTGGACTGGGCCTGCCGCGAGGCGTCGCCGATGGCGTCGAGCAGGGGGGTCTCGACGGGGGCGTTGAGGGAGACCAGGTCGGAGATGTCCTCGGCGATTTCGGGAAGGGAGGCTCCGGCGGTGTAGGTGGCTTTTCCGGTGAAGGGCATGATGGACCTTTCCAAGGTAAAAGGAAGAAGGAAGAAGGGAAGAATGGGAAGTTGGCAGGGTGGGTCCATGACCCACCGTGTTTCCGCAGGGTGGGTCACGGACCCACCGTACAGGCTTCAATGCGCATTGCGCAGACGCAGGTACTCATAGAGCAATCGGCGGTCGCGGGTGCGGAGGAACTCGCGGGCGAGTTCGCGGAGGCGCTCGGCCGGGCCGGGCGGCGGATCGTGGACCGGCGGCTGTTCGGCCGGCGGAGGCGACTGGACGGGCGAGGAACTGGGATCGGGCATGACGGGGCTCCTTTCATGTAGGGTGGGCATTGCCCCACCGCTGTATGGATATGCAGCTAGGTTGGACTACGTATGCTGCGGCGGCTTCCCGCCTGGCGGCGGCGGCCACGGCGGCGCTCTCGCGCCTGCCGCCGTTTCTCGGCCTGCAGCGCCCGATGCACGCAAATCGAGCCGTTGGGCGGCCGCCGCTTCTTGTGGTATTCCGTCGGCTTCTTCTTCGGCGACTTGAGCCAGCGCGGCGTCCACAGCGGCCCGAGTCTCTCGCCCAGGTAATCCCGCAGTTCCACGGTCTCCTTCGCAGGTAACACCACCTGCACGGTTTGCTCCGGAGACAAGAGCAT
>JBEKVL010000615.1:0-4416 GCA_049514055.1 Tepidisphaeraceae bacterium
CGGGATTCGCGAGACGCTGGTGATCTACCCCCGCCGGCCGGGCGAGAAGACCCCCCGCGTCGCCGCCGGCCACTCCACGCTCAGCGACGAGCAACAGAAGTTGTTCGACGCCCTGGACCTTCAGCGATATCTGGCCGCTTAGGTCATACTTTTTCCACCCCGTGAAAACCGCGCCAAACCCCTGCGCCACAGGGCTCTGCGCGTGTTTCGCCGAAAATAACTTGTAAAGTCATGCTAGAGGATGGACGCCCGTAGCGCAAGTCGGACTCTTTTGTCCTTTTATAGGGGCCAAATGATTCTGCCCTGGGTCGTGGACCCCGAGGATTATCTTGCTTGCTCTTTTCCTTGAGATATCCTTTACGAGGTGGATCCCGGCCGCGTGATGGCGGGCACGTCTACCGTCTAGCGCACGGGACGCCGAAAGGAGAACTTGTATGGGCAAGCACTCGCGTCCCCGGGAAAGGTCGTCCAGGCACATCGCGCCGTTGGTTGCACTTGCAGTCGCCGAGAGGCTGGAGGACCGCTCGCTGCTAAGCGATATCAGCTTTGCGGCGGCGCGGGCGTTCGATACCGGCAGCTACCCCTACTCCGTCGCCATCGGTGATTTCAACGGCAATGGCAAGTTGGACCTGGCGGTCGCCAACCAGCACAGCAACACCGTCAGCATCCTCAAAGGCAACGGTGACGGCACTTTTGCCGCCAAGGTCGATTACGCGACAGGCGCCAGTCCCTACTGCCTCGCCGTGGGCGATTTCAACGGCGACGGAAAGTTGGACCTGGCGGTCGCCAACTCTGCCGGCAACTCCGTCAGCATCCTCAAGGGCAACGGCGACGGCACTTTTGCCGCCAAGGTCGATTACGCGACAGGCGCCAGTCCCTACTGCCTCGCCGTGGGCGATTTCAACGGCGACGGGAAGTTGGACCTGGCGGTCGCCAACTCAGGCGGCAACTCCCTCAGCATCCTCAAGGGCAACGGCGACGGTACCTTCGCTGCCAAGGTCGATTACGCCACGGGCGCCAGTCCCGTCTTCGTCGCTGCCGGCGATTTCAATGGCGATGGGAAGTTGGACCTGGCGGTCGCCAACTCTGCCGGCAACACCGTCAGCATCCTCAGGGGCAATGGTGACGGCACCTTCGCCGCCAAAGTCGATTACGTCACGGGCTGGTATCCCTACTCCGTCGCCGTAGGCGATTTCAACGGCGATGGGAAGTTGGACCTGGCGGTCGCCAACCAGGGCAGCAACACCGTCAGCATCCTCAGGGGCAACGGCGACGGCACCTTCGCCGCCAGAGTCGATTACGCCGCGGGCGGCGGCCCGTACTGCGTCGCCGCCGGTGACTTCAACGGCGATGAGGCCTTGGACCTTGCGGTCGCCAACTACGCCGGCAACACCGTCGACATCCTCAAGGGTAACGGCGACGGCACCTTTGCAGCCAGAGTCGATTACGCCACGGGCGGCACCACGGACGGCGGTCCCACTTGCGTCGTCACCGGCGATTTCAACGGCGATGGAAAGTTGGACCTGGCCGTCGCCAACTACGGTAGCAACTCCGTCAGCATCCTCACGGGCACCGGCAACGGCGCCTTTGCCCCCAAAGTCGATTACGCCACGGGCAGCCATCCCGTCTCCGTCGCCACCGGCGATTTCAACGGCGATGGGAAGTTGGACCTGGCCGTCGCCAACGAGGACAGCGACAGCGTCAGCATCCTGATGGGCCACGGCGACGGCACCTTTGCCGCCAAGACCGATTTTACGACGCACAGCCTCGACGACGGCGTGATAACCGCCAGTCCCGACTGGGTCGCCGTGGGGGATTTCAACAGCGACGGGAAGCTGGATCTGGCGGTCGCCAACTACGCCGGCGACGACGTCAGCATCCTCATGGGCCACGGCGACGGCACCTTCGCCCCCAAGGTCGATTACCACACGAACGGCGGCGCGGGCAGCAGTCCCTACTGCGTCGCGGTGGGCGATTTCAACGGCGACGGGAAGTTGGACTTGGCGGTCGCCAACATCTTCGGCTACACCTACGGCACCAACGTCAGCATCCTCCAAGGCAACGGCGACGGCAGCTTTGCCGCCAAAGCCAGCTACGGCACGGGGCTGTCTTCCATCTGCGTCGTCGCGGGTGATTTCAATGGCGATGGCAAGCTGGACCTGGCGGTCGCCAATAAGGGCGACGACAACGTCAGCATCCTCAGGGGCAACGGCGACGGGACCTTTGCCGCCAAAGTCGACTACGCGACGGGCGACGTTCCCTACTCCATCGCCGTGGGTGATTTCAACGGCGATGGGAAGTTGGACCTGGCGGTCGCCAACCAGGGCAGCAACACCGTCAGCATCCTCCAAGGCAACGGCGACGGCACCTTCGCCGCCCGGGCCGATTACGCCACGGGCAGCTATCCCTACTCCGTCGCCGTGGGGGATTTCAATGCCGATGGGAAGCCTGACCTTGCCATCGCCAACTACGTCAGCTGGACGGTGAGCGTGTTGCTAACTCCGATCCCCTTCGGCGTCGCCAGCGCCACCGCCGCCATCAACGGCAGTGGTTCGGTGGTTTCGATCAGTTCCGGCCAGCAGATCACCGGCTCCGGGACATTGAGTGGGGCCGGCGGAGGCCCTGTGACGTATCACTGGGAGTATTCCCCGGTCTCCGGCGGCGCATGGACGGCGTTGTCAGATCGGTCCACGGTGTTGAGCAATGGCGCCGCTACGCTCGGCGCGGTAAGCCTTGGGCAGCCCGCCGTGGGGCACTGGCTATATCGCCTAGTGACCACTGCCCCCAGCTCCGTCACTTCCCATTCGGTGGAGGTCGACGTCGCGGCACCGCCGGCTAACCACCCGCCCACTGCCGTGTTGTCGGCCACAACGATCTCCCGATCCACGACGGCCGCCTACCGATTTAAGGTGGATTATCGCGATAATGGCCTAGTGAAGGTCTCGACGCTGGGCAACAAGAACCTGCAGGTGACGGGCCCCAAGGGGTACAAGCAGATGGCGAGCCTCGTGGGGACTTCGCCGCGCACCAACGCCTCGACAGTCGTGGCGACCTACTCCATTCCCGCTCCGCGCGGCCTTTGGAACTCGACCGCCAATGGGACCTATACGGTGTGGATGTGCGGCAAACAAGTATCCGATACGACCGGACTGCGCGCTCTTGCCGGCTCTTTGGGCAAATTCTCCGTGGCAATCGCGAGGTGAACCGCGCGAACAAGGGGCGTCCCATTGTTTGCCGCTGACCTGTTGCTGCATCCGCTGTCCTTGCCCACGTCGAACGCGGCACCGGCGCTGGTCGCAGCGACCGGAGCGGTCTTCTCCGCGGCGGCCATTGCAGGCCCGTTGGCGCAGACGGATTTGGTCCTATTTGAAATCGTGATCCTCCCCATCAATGATCCGTGACCACATACTCAACGGCACAGTACCGCATCCACTCCGCCAGTTTCGCGGCGGCGTGTTCGGATAATGCGAGGATAGCCGGCGTTGTTTCCGCCTCGCTGCTCAATTGCCATCGGCCTGACGCACAGGCTGACCTCATTTGGATGGCAGCGCCTTGGCTGTCGGCCGATTCGGGTCGGCCAGCGGTTTGTTGATCGTCGGAACCTGCACGCGATAATGCCCTCTTCCGGGCCCATGTGCTGGTTGCCCTCCACCACGTTGTTCTCCGCCGGAGCGCCAATGATCGAGATGCCGCTTCCCGTCGTGGTGGTGTTGTTGCTGATCCTCACATTCCGGCAATAATGGCGGTCGCTGTTGCGGTCGGAAACGACGAAGATGCTGGAGATCTTGGTGTCCGTCCCAGGGCCCTGCGGGCAGATCTCATTCGAGTCAACCACCAGCCCGTCGATGCCTGCAGTCAGAAAAATGCTCAGGTTGTCACCGGGCGCCGAAATCCAGCCAACCGTGGGCGCTTCAAAACCAGCCACTTTGAGACCAGGGAGATTTGCTGTTTACGGTTCGTTCTTTTCAGGAAAAAGGAGCGAACGGTCAGATGGCGAATCAACTCAATATGGCGGACGTACAGGCGATATTGTCACTTCACCGGCTCAACTGGTCGGCCCGGCGGATCGCCCGGGGAGCTGAACATCGACCGGGAGACGGTCGGCCACTACCTGCAATTGGCGGCGGCGGACGGATCAAAACCAGCCAAAGCGCCCACCGGCTCGGAGGGGGCTTGCGGTGTTGCGGAAGCATCGGCGCAGACTGCGGCATCGGTTGAACCGGGCGGCCGGGCGGATTCAAAACCAGCCAGCGCGCCCACCGGGTCGCCATCCGCGTTCGCGGGTGGCAGCGATTCAAAACCAGCCAAAGCGCCCACCGGCTCCCAAGAGGTAATCCCGGCCGGCCGCAGCGTCGCCTGGCCGTGGCGTGGGGTGATTATTCAGAAGTTGGAACAGGGGCTGGATGCCCAGCGGAT
>JBEKVL010000616.1:0-4415 GCA_049514055.1 Tepidisphaeraceae bacterium
GGCGGAAAAAGGCCTGGTGGATTACCACCTGACCAACATACGCGATTTCGCCACCGACAATCATAAGTCGGTTGACGATAAGCCTTTCGGCGGCGGCCCGGGCATGGTGATGATGTGCCAGGTCGTCTTTGACGCCGTCGAAAGCATCGAGAAACTCGATCCGCGGCCGGCCACGCGGATCATCCTCAGCCCGCAGGGGCAGAGGTTTGAACAGAAGATGGCCGAGGAACTGTCCCGTAAAGAGCGATTGCTCTTGATCGCGGGACACTACGAGGGCTTCGACGAGCGAATCATCGAAGGCCTGCGGCCGACCGAACTGTCGATCGGTGATTACGTGCTGTCCGGCGGTGAACTGGCTGCGATGGTCGTTGTGGATTCCATCGTGCGGCTGTTGCCGGGAGCCCTGGGCGCCGAAGACGGCGCGGCCGACGAGAGCTTCTCGGACGGCCTGATCGAGTATCCGCAGTACACGCGCCCGCGCGAGTTCGCCGGGATGCCTGTGCCGGAGATGCTGCTGAGCGGCAATCACAAGCTCATTGCCGAGTGGCGGCACGAGCAGAGAGAAAAGCGAACGCGGGAACGCCGGCCCGACTTGTGGGCCGACTACTTGCGGCGAAAACAGCAAAAAGAGAATCAGTAACGAACGACCAGGAGATATGCCATGGTAAACAAGCTTGTTGAAGGCGTCGAACAGCCCAGCCTGAAAAAAGAGATTCCCCAGTTTTCCATTGGCGACTCGGTCGACGTGGCCTGCCGGATCATCGAAGGCGAGAAGGAACGCACCCAGATCTTCTCCGGCACCGTCATCGCCCGCAAGGGCCGGGGCATCAACGAGACTTTCATCGTCCGCCGCATCGTAAACAACGAAGGCGTGGAGCGCGGCTTCCCGATCCATTCCCCGTTCGTGTCGTCGGTCACGGTCAAACGTTCCGGCCAGAACCGCCGCGCCAAGCTGTTCTATCTTCGCGATCGCATCGGCAAAGCCACCCGCCTCTCCGAGAAGCGCAAGGACAAGGTCGTCGAGGTTGTTGCCGCCCCGGCTCTGGCCGCCAACGCCGGCTGAGTGTACACTACCCGCCATGGCGCGCTTCTTTGCGAACATGGGTAATTCGATCGTCAAGTGTACGGTCCTTCTCGGGGCCGTGCTTTTTCTTTTCACCGTCAGCGGCTGCACGCACAACACCGATGACGATGTCTCCATCGAGAATCGCTACTTCGAGGTGACCTGGAAGGGGACCATCTATGTCACGAGCAACATCCTGGCCATCGACCAGGTCCGCGCCGACAAGCCGATGAAGATGTCGATCAAGTCCCGCGGCGCCAACGGCGTGCCCATCGAGGTCGAGGACGACGGCAAGGCCCTGGGCATCCGCCTGCTGGCCGAATACGACCGGCGACACGGGATCAATCGGTAGGGTCCGCCGCCGCTGACAGGCCCGCCCACGGTTTGAAGGTCACCGTCCATTCCCCAAAGCCCCGTACGGGGCGGCAGATGATAGCCCACGGCGTAAGCCGTGGGTGACTTATCTCGTAGACGATCAAAGCCCTGTAAGGGCGACACAAACGGGCGGGGCGGACATTGGCCGGCATTATCGTCCGTCGAAGCCGCTCGCGAATTAACGCGCTGTCGAGATGTCTTGCGATCGTCCAACGTCGCTCGCCATGCGCATGTCCCGTGCCGAAATTCGCGGATTCCTATTGCATACTACGTGTCACATAGTATGCTACCCATAAATGAGGTGATCCCATGCGAATCGAACGTGAATTGATGCGCGGTGCCGGACCGGCCGCCGTCATGCAGTTGCTCCAAAGCGGCGAAAAATACGGCTACGAACTGGTAAAACTCCTTGATCGCCAGAGCAAGGGCGTTCTGGCCATGGGCCAGAGCACCCTCTACCCGATGCTCTACAACCTGGAGGCCAAGGGGCTGATTGCTTCGCGCACCCAAACCGCGGAATCCGGCCGCCCTCGCAAGTATTACCGCCTCACCGACAAGGGCAAACGCCAATTGGTCCACAATCGCCAACAATGGGAAGCCCTGTCCTCGGCCATGGGCCAACTTGGCGTGATCGGCGGCTGACGCCCGCGCCCGCGTCTGTCCGGAATTCGCACCTCAAGGAGACACCATGTCCGACACCCTCCCCGGCAACCTGCTGCACAAGCTTCGCCACACCCCCATGCGCGACCTCGTCCGCGGCCGATGCACCGGCCGGCTCGACGTGAAAGGCCGCATCGTCCCTGCCCGCACCCGCGAAGGAGTTGGTGAGCCGCGTCGTTCGCCGCACGCGTCTCTGGGCGCTCGAAAAGGTCGAAGTCGTCGATGAACTGCTGGCTCATTTCGCCGACGGCCTGGAAGCCGGCGCCACGCTCGATGAGTTGATCGACGCATTCGGCGACGAGCGCCAGGCCGCCAGGCTCATCCGCCGCGCCAAGAAACGTAACCGGCCGTTACTCTGGCATGCGCTGCGCGTGGGCACCTGGCTGATGGCGGTGTTACTCCTGCTATACGCCGTTATCGCCGTGCGTTTCCTGGTCGGCCATCCATCGCCGACGGTGGACTACATCGAACAGCTCAACCGGCCGCGTTTGCAGGTGCCCGTGGAACAACGGGGCTGGCCGATCTACCGGAAGGCAATTCTGGCGCTGGGCGACCGGAGTTCGAACGAAGCGGGGAATCGGCTCGGAAAGCTCCTGAACGCGCGTCCCGGTGGCAAGCACTGGCCGGAACTCATACCCTGGCTCCAAGACCACGCGCAGGCGGTGGAGTTGGCGCGACACGCGTCGGAAAAGCCGAGACTCGGATTCATCCTGGGCATCAGTGGGTCGGTCGACGATGCCGAGATGTTCCCGAAATATTCCGAGACATACCCGAAATATTCCCGGCCGAGCGATGGTCCGCTGATGTCGGTCCTGCTGCCTCATCTGAGTGATCTGAAACTGCTCGCCGATGTGCTATGGGCCGACGCCCGCGTGGCACAACAACAGGGGGATCCGGTTCGTGTCATGCGTGACATTGACGCACTACTGCACCTGGCGGAGCAGATGCACCAGGACAACGACTTTCTCATTAGCGACTTGATTGCGCTGGGCATCCGCTCCGCCGCCCTTGCTGCGGCGGACGAGGCGCTGGCGGACAAGCAACTCAAACTCAGCGATGCCCATCTGCAACGGCTGGCACATCGACTCTCCTGGCCGAAAGTCGCGGCCGATCTGTTCAGTCTCTCCGTTGAACGCCTGAACTTCCACGATGTTGTCCAACGTGCTTATACCGATGATGGGCACGGCGACGGGTGCCTTACGCTCGACGGCCATCAATTTCTCCTTACCTGCGCCGTGTCAGACCCCAAGCAACGCTCCGGTGATCATCTCTTGTCGGACGTATTGCAGGGGGCGCTCGTTCCCGTCCCAACCGCTTCGCGCCGCGATGTGCTGGAACGATACGACGGCCTGATGGACATCGCCGATGCCAACCTCCGGCTTCCGTTGCGTGAGGCAAGCTGGGCAGCCTGCGAGCAGCGAGTGCTGGCGTGGCGCACGAGCGGCCGCCTGGCCCCGTTGGTGACGCTGATACCCGGATCATTTGTAACCTTACAGGCACGGGCCGAACGCTATCTCGGCCAGCGCGATGGCCTCGTCGTCGGCATCGCCCTGGAACTTTATCGCCGCCAGCGTGGCGAGTATCCCGCAACGCTGGACACGCTCGTGCCGCAATATCTACCGGCCATCCCCGCCGATCGCATCAGCGGCGACCCCGTACGCTATCGCTTCATCGCCGGCCGCCCCGTCGTTTACAGCGTCGGCGCCGACCGCAAGGACGACGGCGGCCAACCCTCGCTCTCCCCGACTGGCCACCCCGATCCCTGGCTGGCGGTCGACTTCACCGTCCGCCCGGAGCACGCCGTCTCTGGCGACTGGATCCTCTACCCCCAGCCCGAACCCGAGCCTGAATCGACTCAAGGCGAGTGAGCGACGGCCGCATGACTGAGACCCGTATGGGGCTCCAGTTGCTTGACCTGCGCGGCGCGAAGGTCACGCCGGCCGGAGTCAACCAGTTGCAGGCGGCGCTGCTCCGAGCGAAGATCGACGGGTCATAGGCGGAAGGTGAGGCGAGCATGACGCATGCGGACAACAAGACGGTCAGCGGCATCTACTGCCGACAGTGCGGCTATGACTTGCGGGGGCATGCTGGGAACGGCGCGCCCCGCAAAAAAGGGCCAAAGCAAATTTCATTATGCATTCATCATCCATGCATCGTTGTTCAGCCTGTTCGCTTGCGTTGCACGGCCCACTAAAGGCCCTGCCACAACCCGTCGATTTCTATGCTTCCGCATCCGGCCTCGGATTTCGGGCTTGCTTTGGATTCCCAGCACATCACCTCCCGGCCAAAGATGATCAATACAATCTAACCCTTCATG
>JBEKVL010000617.1:0-6880 GCA_049514055.1 Tepidisphaeraceae bacterium
CCGGACTTCGACGACAGCTCTTGGGACGAGTTCATTGCCCCCGGAAACGACCGTTCGATTGAGATGGCCTGGTGCCCGCTTGTCTATCGCCGCAAGATCAACGTGCCCGCCGAATGGCTCGCCCGGAACAACAAGGCATGGCTGTATTTCTGGGTCATTCTCCGCCAGAACGAGGATCCGCAGAAGGTCTTCGTCAATGGCCAGGAGATCCAGCGCGATGCGAACCTGAACATCGCCTACGACGTGTCGGCGGCGCTCAAGCCCGGCGAGAACACCATCGTCCTACAGCCGTATCGCGGCATCATCTGCTACCGCACGTATCTGTCGCACGAGCCGCCAGCGCAATATCCGAACCTGGGCAAGCACAAGAACGCCCGCTGGGTTGATTTCCGCGAATGGCTGTTGTGGTCCCGGTCCCAACACATCGGTCGCGGCATGGAGATGATCCGGCAGGTCGATCCCGACCGGCCGATCAATCTCATGGCGCCCGACGACAATGCGGGTCTGATCAAGGAGGTGGGCGAGAAGTTCGGTGCCTTCTTCCACAACACCGGCTACGCCGCCGGATTCTGGGCGGAGTACAACCCGCTGCTCATGCGGAGTTCGGGGCTGCCTTCGACGGCCGAGCCGGGCAACGGTGCCCCGAATCTCAAAGAGTTCAATCTCTTCTGGGGCCGCTGGCTCTCCGAAGGTCTCAATGGCGTTCACTACTTCCAGCATCTCGGGGAGATCACCTGGAACCCGCCGATTCTGCAGCAGTTTCTGGCCAATCGCACCATGTACGAGATGATCGGCAAGTACCATGTGCCGGCCGCGAAGCTTGCCATTCTGTACGGCGCGGGGAACGAGCAGATTGCCGGCTACCCGTGGAAACAGGATCCTGCCCAGTATGTGCCGGGCGGGTATTGGCGGGCGAATCCGAGCTTCGAGCTGCTGAACTACTGCACGCGCGATGCCGTGACCGAAGAGGATTTTGCAACGGAGAATGTGAAACCATATCGCGTGATCCTTGACTCGAATACGTCGATCATGCGGCAGCGGCTCATCGACGGCATTGAAAAGTGGGTGCGGGCCGGTGGCGTGTTTGTGACGTGTGGCCAGTCGGGCCGCCACTCGGAGATCGAGCCCGATTCCTGGCCCATCAGCCGGCTGACGGGCTACCAGGCCAGCGTGAGGAAAGGCGGGAGCCAGTACCAGCGCACCGCTACGCAATCGGTGTTCAAGGGCGATGCCTTCGCCAAACCCGTCCGTGGCGGCGGGCTGCAGCTTAAGAAAGTCGCCCCTGAATGCCAGGATCTGCTCATGTGGGAAGATGGTACCGTGGCCGTGGGCATGCGCCCGCTGGGTTCGGGCTGGGTGGTAACGCTCGGGCCGTGGGTGGGCGGCGGCGACCTTGGCCGGCTTGTGACGCCGATACTCGATCACTTTGGCGCGGCCAATCGCGTTCCTGCACAAGCAACACCGCCGGCCAGGTCGCTGTTCACCCGGCACTACATCAGCAATACCGGGCTGCACGATGTGTGGGTGATGTTCAATGAGTCAAGTAAGCCGGTTACGACCGACCTGGTGTTCCTCCCGGGGTTTCACCCGGCTTCCTTCACCGAGGTGGTGAGCGGCAAGAGCGTGGAGATCGTACGAGATCCTGCCGGCGACAGGGTTCCCGGCATTGTCCTCGGTGAGGGCGAGACTCGGATGTGGATTTCGCCGCGCGATCGGTTTGCGGAGTCTCCCCTGGAATGGCTGAGCATCCAGCGCAGTTGGTGGGCCGGTGTGGCCAAGTCCCGCTACAAGACGGACCCACAGACTGGCCCCAGGCCGCTGCCCACCGTGGCAGAGGATCAGCGATTCAGCGTGGATCTGACCTCCGGCTGGACGTTCAAGCCGGCTGATGGCCTGAGCAACAAGGAATCGGCCGCCCTGGCACAACCGGCGGTCGATGATTCTGCCTGGAAGAAACGGGATCTGGGGATCTGGAGCGACCATCCGGATGTTAAGCATGGCGTGATGCGCCGCAAGTTCACCGTGCCGGCGAGCTGGACCCCGGGGTACATCGGAGTCTGCGTCGCCCAGCATACCGGCGTGTTCGTCGACGGGGGCCAGATCTTCGTCGACGGCCAGCCGCTTCAGCCCGCCTACTACCGGGATGGGATCTACCTCAATCCCGCGAAGGGCCTGTTGAAGCCCGGGACGACGCATGTGTTGGCGGTTGACGTCAAGTCACAATCGCCCGTGACGGGCGCCCGGGGGAATGCCTGGATCTACTTCATCCCCGAGCCGCAAGGACGGGACGATCTGTCCGGCACATGGCGGCGCTATACGGATCCCATTCACGCCAAGGGGACAGTACAACTCCCGGGGCCGTTCCATGGCCACTATGCGACTCGCACCGTGGTGGTCGACCGCGCCCATGCCGGGCAGAATGTCCTGGTTCATGTGGATGGCAAGTCCGTGGTCGGCGTGATTGTAAATGGGAAGCTGCTCCTCCGCAGCACGCGAGTCTACAACTCGCTATTCTCGATCAACGTTACGCCCTATATCAGGTTCGAAGAAGAGAATCTGGTCGAACTCGTAACCCGCCCCGATCCGCAAGCAACGCCGATCGACAAGGTCGAGATCCGGTACTACGACAAGGGCGTCTACCCGTAGCGGGGAGTCTGCGGGGCCGCCCGCTGACGATGGCCGACAAAGACTGATCAGGAGTTCGTGATGGCTGCAGACATTCCGACGCGCCGAGAACTGCTTCAGACTGACTGTTGCCGCCGTCAGCCGCCGCGGCCATCACCGTGAGCTTGCCGCCCATCGAATGCCCGTACACGCCCAGCCGTTCGCCGTCGACCTCGGGCTGTTGTTGCAGGAAGGTCAAGCCTCGCCGAGCCCCCAGCGTGCAGAGGAACCAGGGGTTGTTGCGCGGCGACTCCACGGCGTCCAGCGTCCAGGCGGCTGGGCTGACGCTGGCAAAGGCGTTTCCCTGATTCCTGCAGGGCGCGTGGTAGGCGTCCAAAGATCCCCAGTCGGTCGTGAGTTTGTACAGCGGGTCATTCGTCTTGCCCTCCCAGAACAGCTTAACCACGTCCGGGTTGACAGTGTATCCCGGCGCGCTGATCCGGCCGGCCCAGGCGATCGAGAGCGTGGCATAGCCCCGTTTGGCGTTCGTCAAAGGCGCCTTGTAGTCGGCATATTGTCCGCCGCCGTGGATTTGCAGCAGGCCGGGCAGTTTCGCTGCGCCTTTTGGGAAGCCGTATACGCCCGCCATGATCGCCTTCTGGCCCTTGAAAACGCCGATCCGGTAGCGGATCACCCGCAGGACGACCCCATCTTCCTCCCACTGCTTGAGGACCTCGATATCCATCGGCTCGCGGCACGGGTCGTATCCGGCCCACAATTCTCCGTAATTGTGGGGCGAATCCCCGTTCGTCAACGCCGGCAGGCTATCTTCCGCGCGGAGCGGCGACGGTCCCAGCGCGATTGTGACCAAGAGCAGACCGACGAGCGATGGAAAGGCGTTTATCACTGGATTCCCTCTTGGATTGCTACGATTCGTTGCAGGTTCCTCCAACGTTGTCACTCCGCCGGACTCAATCGCACCGCTTCCAAACTCGCCTTGTCGCGGTCACCGTCCACCAGGGAAACCGTGATCGTGTGCTTCCCCGACTTGTTGAAAGTCAGAAGCCCGAAGGGATATGCATGATAAACCGGCGAGGAATTCTGCTGGTTCTGCAGTTTCACGCCTTCGTCCGTCTCAATCCGCCACGCCAGCCGGCCTTCACCCTTGTAGGTCAGTTCCAACCGGTGATCGCCTGCTTCGCACACATCCACAGTCCAGACGGCCTTACCGGTCTCGCTCCACTTGCCGGCCTGCGTGACGAATTTCCACTCGCCGAATTTCTCCATCCAGTTCAGGCGCTTCTTCTCCGCTCCCTGGATCTCGGCGAACTCAACCAGCAGAGTGGCCGGGACATTGGGGTGAATGCCCAGTGTCTGGTCCACCCCGGTCTTGGCCTGCAACTTGACCGCAACCAACGATGCAGGCTGATCCGCCGGCGCTGGCGGCACCCGCAATTCAGTCCACGTCCCGCGCTTGGTCCAGGTGATGGTTTGAATCTTGCCGCCGACAACCACACCAGCCGCGGCAATCTCTGTCTGAAGGCCCGGCAACATCAGCCGGCCATCGCTCGGCCAGTCGAAGACCACGAGGTTGAGCGTGTTGCCGACCGTCGTGACATCGCCCCAGGGCATGGCATGTCCCCACGGCGAAGGCCCGGCGCCGTAGATCACCTGCGGATAGCGTTTGACCCACTCGCCGGCTTTACGCAGGTACTTCGCGGCCTGCGCCGGCACGCGCCCCTTGCCGTCGGGGCCGACATTCAACAGGTAAGTTCCGCCCCGGCCGACGGTCGAAACCAGCCCAAGCCATGGCCGATCCGGCTGCACAGCATCGCATTGGGCTGGGTCTTGCGCACGAGGTCCGCCAACTCCATCACCAGTTCCTTGGGCATATTGCCAAGCGTGTCGAACCAGATGAAGTTCAACGGGCCGTACTGGGTGCAGATCTCCTTCACCTGAGGGTAACACTTCTCCCGGAAGTACTGTTGGAAGGTAGCTGGCGACCCATCCGCGTTCTTGGATGGGCCGCCCGTGCCGCCGGGCGCGGTCCAGTCCTGGTTGTGCGAGTAGTAGAAGCCGAAGCCAAGCCCCGCTTCCTTGCAGGCGACGGCCAGCTCCTTCATCGGGTCGCGCTTGAACGGAGTGGCATCCACGATGTTGAAGGGATGGGCCGACTTGAACATCGCAAAACCCTCGTGGTGTTTTGAACTGATGATGATCCATTTCATCCCCGATTCCTTTGCGATCCGGGCAATCTCGCGGGCATCGAACTCGGCGGGGTTGAATTCCTTGGCCAGCGCCATGTACTGGTCGTCGGGGATCTTCATCTGTCGCTTGATCCACTCGCCGATGCCGTAGAAAGTCTTGCCCTGCCACTGGCCGCCGAGGTGCGAATACAGGCCCCAATGTATGAACATGCCGTAGTGCCCGTCGCGAAACAGGGCCACCCGGTCGGTATTCTCGATTCCGACCTTGATCTTCGAGTCGCCCCACATCTGATCCATCGATTGATCGGCGCCTGCTGCCGCAAGCGTCATCGCCAAGACTGCAACGAGGGTGAGAAGCGTGTGTCTCATGGCGTCTCCATTGATTCAGGCAAGTTGCATCCGAAACCGCGGCACCAGTGTACATCGCGTCCCCTGCAATGAAATGTCTTGTCACTGCCGAAGTTGTGTCAAATATGGCAGCCATGAAGTGGCCCCAGACGCCCGTAGACATCGGCCCGCCTCTCGCAAAACACACGATTCGCGGCGCACGCCTGGCGGACGTGTCCGTGTGCGGCAGTGAAGTTCTCATGCACCGCTTTGTGAGGCTGAACGAGTGGAAGCTGCGACAGGCGTCGGACGCTTACTGGCGATGCTATTGGCCCATCAGCGCCAGCGCTGAGATCATCCTGAACGGCACGATCCAACCCTTGAATCCTGGGTGGCTGTATCTTATTACGCCCCACACCCCCTTCGACGGCAACTGCATCCGTCCCTTCTCGAAGTGGTACATCCACTTCACGATCTCGGGCCTGAATGGCCATTACAGACCGGGCATCACTTGCATCCGGCCCACCCCACGAATGCGAACACTACTGGAGGACGTCTGTCGGGCGATCCGCACGGGCCGGTGGGAGCGGCGCCGCCGAACTCAGCGGTCTCGCCGTCAATCGCGTTAAACTGTGGGTTTATGCCCTTGGTGGTGGCCTTGCAGGTGTCGCCGGACTGATCATCACCGCCCGCCTCGATTCGGCCCAACCCAACGCCGGCATGGGGTACGAGCTGGATTCCATTGCCGCTGTTGTCATCGGTGGGACCTCCCTCTCCGGCGGCCGCGGCTCCATCACGGGCACAGTCCTGGGTTGCCTTATCATCGGTGTTCTGAATAATGGCCTGTTTCTGCTCAATGTATCTCCATTCTGGCAACAGGTAGTCAAGGGCTTTGTCATCCTGGCAGCAGTCGCCATCGACAAGGTGAGCGCCCGCGAAACGTGATCGTCAGCCTGATAGCGATCCGGCTTTCCGCCATGCGGGGTAGTCTTGGCCATGCTGCTGGTCTTTAATGCGAGGTTGGCATCGAGGTAGATCTGCGTGGTTTCAACCGATTCATGCCCCAGCCAGAAGGCGACGATTGAGCGATCGACACCGGCCTGCAACATTTCCATGGCCATCGAGTACCGAAGTACATACGGGGTAGCTAGCTTTTTGCGGAGAGATGGACAGGCCTGGCGAGTCAGCGCCACGTGCTTGGCGAGCAGGCCTGCAACGCTAACCCAACCTTCGCACACTTCAACAACATGATCTGAGCAATCTGTGGCCGCGTGGCCGGCAAGGCGGCTTTCGGAGTGAAACGGCGTGTAGTGCGGCGTGTAGTGCAGACCTACCCCCTTGCAAAGCCCCCCGGCAGGTTTGGTACAATACGCACATCATGTTTCTACGCTGCCATTCACGGAAGAAAAACGGCAAGCTGCACCGCTACTGGAGCGTGGTCGAATCGCGCCGGCTGGCCAGCGGCGGCCCGGCGCAGCGGCAGGTGCTCTACCTCGGCGAGATCAACGACAGCCAGGAGGCCGCCTGGCGGAAGACCATCTCCGTCTTCGACGAGGACGCCGGACAGTCGCGCCAGTTCTCGCTCTTTCCCGCCGACCGCCCCATCCCGGCCGACGAGGCCAACCCGTGAGGCATTGGCCCTGACGCGGGCATCGTTGAGAAGTTGCCGGATGGCACTGGCTTGCCTGACGGCTTCGGACAACGAGAGGCGTCGTTTTATCGAGCCCTTCAGCGGCGGTGCC
>JBEKVL010000618.1:0-4405 GCA_049514055.1 Tepidisphaeraceae bacterium
CGGGATTGGGGTCGTGCGCCAGCACGATGGCGGCGCCACTCGGATCGGTGGGACTGGCCGCGCTGCCGACGACTTCAAAGGTGGCCGTGATTCCCAGTTCGTCCTTGCCGCGGTTGAGCCGCTCGCGCAGGTTCTCCTCGCTGAGTTGCGGACTGATGTTTCGCAGGATGACCAGGACGCCGCCCTTGTGGCGGGCGATGCGGCGGGCCTGCTGCTGCAGGGGGAAGCCCTCGACGGCCGGCAGTTTTCCGCCGGTGATGGGCAGAACCACCTTGTTCAAGACGTTGTCGATGCTGGTTTCGCCCGAGGAATCAAACGTTGATTTGGGCTCGACCTTCAGGACATCCTGCAGCGCCTTCATCACCATGGCGCGCACCCTTTTGCTGTCGGAGTTGGGCGAGACCACCTCGAAATTGGTCCCTTCATTGCCCACCGCCACCACCGTCGCGAACAGGTCCTTGGCAAACTCCTCCACGCCCAGGCGGTCGCGCACGTCCTGGATTGCGAAGGTGTGGCCGGCTTGCTTCGACGCGGCTGCCATCTTGGCCTTGTCCAGTTCGATTTCGACCGAGGTTCCGGAGACGAACTCGATATCCCACATGTTGCGGCCCTTGTGGACGAAGGCGATCAGGCCGACGGTGATGATGAGGACCGAGCCGGTCCAGAACATCCACGCCTTGCTCATCCAGTCCACGTTGGGGTGGAGCGCCCTGGCCCACCAGGGGAAGGAGCGGGGCAGGCTGCCCAGGTCTTTCATTCCGAACTCTTCAATGCACAGGTCGAAGATGGCCCGGGTGACGAACAGGGCCGTGAACAGCGAGCAGCCGATGCCGATGGCCAGGATCAGGCCGAATCCCTTGACCTCCTCCGAGCCGAAAATATAGAGCACGAGGGAGGTGCAGATGGTGGTGACGTTGGAGTCGAGAATGGCCGAGAAGGCCCGGTCGTAGCCGTTGTGCAGGGCCAGGCGCAGCGACAGCCCGCGTTGCTGTTCCTCGCGGAGTCGCTCGTAAATGAGCACGTTGGCGTCGACGGACATGCCCACGGTGAGCACGAACGCCGCGATGCCCGGCAGGGTGAAGGTGGCGTTGAACATCGCCAGGATGCCCAGGATCAGCGCCAGGTTCATGACCACCGCGATGGAGGCGACCACGCCGGAGAAATGGTAGTAGACCATCATGAACGCGATCACCACCAGCACGCCGATGACGCACGCCTTGAGCCCCGCCTTGAGATTGTCTTCACCGAGCTGGGGGCCGACGGTGCGCTCGCGGATCGGCTCCTCGTCGAGTTTGGCGCTGAGCGAGCCGGCGTTGAGCGTGTTCACCATGTACTGTATTTCGGCGTCGGAGAAATTGCCGGTGATGATGCCGCTGTTCTCGATCCGGCTGTTGAGGCGGGGGGCGGAAATGATGCGGTCGTCCAGCGCGATCGCGAGCATTTTGCCGATGTTCGCGCCGGAGAGGTCGCCGAAGAGCATGCCGCCCTGCGGGTCGAACTCGAAGCCGACGGCCGCCTCGTTGCTGCGGCTGTCGAAGGTGCGGTATGCGTGCTTGAGGCCCCAGGGCTTGGTCTTGGCGTCGTGGACCATCGACTGGTCGGGCGTGGTTGATGCCAGGGTCCACTGCTTGCCGCCGTAGGGGACCATCGAGTGGTGGAAGTCCTCGGGCTTGTCCACTTCGAACCAGCGCGAGGTGTCATCCTTCTTGGGCATCGGGCCCTCGGTCTTGAGCCGCTCGGTCATCCGGGCGATTTCGGAGCTGTCGTCGACGAGGATGTGGAACGTCAGCACGCCGGAGCCGCGGAGCATGCGCTTGAGTTCTTCCGTATCGGAGACGCTGCGGCGCATTTTGGCGTACTCGTCGTAGGCCGCGATGTATGCGTCGACGGCCTTGAGCCGCGATGGGAAATCCGCCTGGCGAAACGGCGCGAGCTTTTCGTTGCGCTCCTTGAGCTTGGCGGCGGCGCCTTTGGCGTTTCCGGCGGCCTCGGCCTTGTCCATGGCATCCTGGAACAGATCCAGTTCGCCCTTGAGCCGGTCGGAGGCGACGTTGGTCTCCTCGATCTGGCCTTCGATGGTCTCGATTGCCTTCCTGGCTT
Source organism: Tepidisphaeraceae bacterium (assembly GCA_049514055.1). Classification (GTDB taxonomy): domain Bacteria; phylum Planctomycetota; class Phycisphaerae; order Tepidisphaerales; family Tepidisphaeraceae; genus JANYKD01. Next base: position 2,101 of record JBEKVL010000618.1, read on the forward strand.
CCGCCTTCTTCACCGGCTCGTCGGCCTTGATCGCGGCGGCGAGCCGCTCACGCGCGGTCTGGACCTGGGCGAACAGTTCCGTCCGGTGCTTCGATCCCATCGACAGGTCACCCAGGACCCTGTCCCGCTGGGCGGCGTCGGTGGTGTCCAGGGCGGCCTGCACCTCCTCGGGATAGACGTTCGTGTCGTCGACACTCTTCTGTGCTTCGGCCAGCGCCTTGCGTTTCTCGACGGCCTTGTCGGCGTCGGCCGACAGGGGCATCTGGATTTCGAGCTGGGTGGCGCCCAGCGGCCGCCAGATGAGGTTCTTCACGCCGTGCGGATCGACGCGGCGCTTAAGCGAGTTGGCAACCACCTGGGAGAGGTTCGGATCCGGCGCTGCGCCGGGCTGCGGGGTGATCTGGTAAACCAGGCTCGAACCACCCTTGATGTCGATGCCCGGCTTGAGGTTGGGCTTGAGGTCCAGCCGCCACCATCCGGGGAAGATCGCCCAGAGGCCACCAAAGAGCACGATGAGAATCAGCGTAAAGCGCTGGGGAAGGTTCTTGCCTTGCTGCATGTTGCGTCCTGACTGTCGGGTCTCGAATCGGGAATCTCAAATCTCAGATTTCAAATTTGGGATTTCAGACTTGGGGTTTCAGATTTCAGATTTCAAATTTCAGATACGGATGTCTCGTCGCGGTTTCAGAATTCGAATTTCAGGTTTCGAACTTCCTGCACCGTCTATTCTTTGTCACGGCTCACGACCGCATGGATCGCCGAACGCGCGAAACGGATCTTGACGTTGTTGGTCTCGTCCACTTTCACAACCACCTCGTCATCGCGGACCTCGACCACCGTGCCGAGGATTCCGCCGATGGTGCGGATGCGGTCGTTCTTCTTCATGCTCTTGAGCATGCTGTCGCGTTCCTTCTCCTGGCCGCGCTTGGATTTCATCATCAGGAAATAGAACACCACGACCACCAGCATCAACGGGACGATCGGGTTGCTGAAAAGCGATGCGAACCACGGCGGGGACTGCTGCGTCGTCGGCGCCGCCTGCGCCAGAAGGAATGTCGTAATCGAAATCAAGATCGGCTCCTTTGTATTTCAGTTGCAAACGCACGCGGGAACACGGCCCGCGGGGAGGCTCGAAGCGCCGGCCAACGATGGCCTCGCCTCATGGTTCCGCGACAACCTCCTCGTCGGCGCTGGGTCCCAGCACACAACGCGGATCCGTCCGGCAGAACTCATCGAACCTTCCCTCGCCAATCGCCCGGCGGATATCCGCCATCAGGCCTTGGTAGAACCGCACATTATGCACGGAAACGAGGATTGGGCCAAGCATCTCGCCGGCCAAAAAAAAATGTCGTATCGCCCCGCGCGAAAAATGCCGGCAGGCGTGGCAGTCGCAACCGGCCTCCAGCGGACCCCGATCACGGATGAATCTGCTGTTACGCAGCCGCAGCGGGCCGCCCGCTGTAAAGGCATAGGCGTTGCGGCCGTTGCGGGTCGGCATGACGCAGTCGAACATGTCGATCCCCTCGCGGACGGCCGCCACGATGTCGCGGGGAAATCCCACGCCCATCAGATATCTCGGCTTATTCTCCGGCAGCAGGGGGGTGGTGTGTGCCAGCACGCGTAACATCTGCTCGAAGCCCTCGCCCACGGCCAGCCCGCCCACGGCATATCCGGCCAGGTCCAGGGCGATGAGTTCCCTGGCGCAAGCCTCGCGCAAATCCAGGAAGGTCCCGCCCTGTACAATTCCGAAAAGTCCCTGATTATCGGACCTCTGATGCGCTTCGCGACATTCCCTGGCCCAGCGCAGGGTTCGCGCCAGCGCCTGCTCATGCACATCCCGCGGGGCGTTTCCGGGTGGGCACTCGTCGAACGCCATGATGATGTCGGCGCCCAGCGCGTTCTGCACGGCGATCGACCGCGCCGGCGTGAGATTCACCGCGGCCCCGTCGATGTGGGACTTAAACGCCACGCCATCGTCGGTGATCCTGTTGATATCCGCGAGGGAGAAGACCTGGAAACCTCCCGAATCTGTCAGAATCGGCCCAGGCCACGACATGAAAGTGTGTAAATCTCCCAGATCAGCTACAACTTGTTCTCCCGGCCGGAGCATCAGGTGATAGGTGTTGGCCAGGATGCACTGGGTTCCGGCTTCACGGACCAGTTGAGGCACGATCCCTTTGATCGTTCCCTGCGTGCCGACGGGCATGAACGCGGGTGTATCGAAGTGCCCGTGGGCAGTATGGACACGCCCCAGCCGCGCCCGCGTAGCGGGGTCTTGAGCGATCTTCTCATAAGCCACGGGTCC
>JBEKVL010000619.1:0-4404 GCA_049514055.1 Tepidisphaeraceae bacterium
CGATGGCAAGGGCCATCGCATTTGACCGCTGACAGTACCCTCACTGGCGGAAGACCGAGAAACGGACCTGCCGGTGAGGGCACCGGCAGCACCAAATGCGATGACCTTGGGGCGACGGCCAGGGGCGTGCGTCCGCCACATGGTGGCAGCGGCGTCCCGCCGTTGTTTCTGTGCCTGACACGTCCTGGCGTGCCGCCGAATCTCGAATGCACCCTGGCCATGGCCATCGCATTTGGCGTAATTCCCGGCGGGACAGGCATTCCAGGCTGTCATTGTGTGGCCAGCAGGACAGACATTCTTGTCTGTCGAGACGTTCCTGTCCTCCCGAGGCCATCCAAGTTCGCCCGCCAGCGCACATGCGATACCCCAGAGTCCTCAGCAACGACCAGGAACTCAGCGCGTGTACAAGGTCGCCGTGGAGATCAGCTCCAGCTTCAAACTCCCCCGGCTGCCGCTGCTCAAACTGGCCAAAGAAGCCAACCTGAAATTTACCTTCGGCTCCAACGGCCGGGGACATGTTCACGCCAGCGCCCGATGGTCAGAAAGCGGCGCAGCGGCGTGCGTGGGGGTGATCGGTCATTTATCATTTGTCACTTGTGATTTGTTGATGGCAGGGCAGCGGAAGGCGGGACTGCGAACTTGGGGATGGCCGCCGCCGGTCAACAGGAACGCCCGCAGTGACGGTTGCGGTGCGCGCCGAGAGTGTCCACAAATGGCAAGGAAGGCCCTTGCGGCCGCGAGGAAAGGTCCTGCATCAACCAACCCCGCCCATGCTGCGCAGTCTGCTGGCGACAAGTGGGCGAGGGCGGGACATGCTCCAGGAGGTGCCACAAGCAGATTCGGAATCCTGACGTTCTGCCCGTTTGGACAGCGAGCACTGGCCGATACAATGGATCAGAAGAGACGAGAATCCATGCGGTGTTGCGCCAATTCGCCCAACCTGTTCAATGTCGTGGAGTGGGCGGGCGCTCGGGGATCCGAGACCGTGCCGCTCGTGGGCGCCCGGCGGGGCCGGCCGACGGCAGTGGCCCGGCGAGTCATCGTAGCGGAGGACACTCGTCACGGGTGGGTCGAAGACGCGCGGACGGCAATCCTCCATTCGGCTTTGCGATGCTTTTCAGGAGACTTCATGAGAATTACGTCCTCAGAAAACAACACGCGGCGCTGCTTCGTGCGGACCACCGCCATTGTGGCCTCCTCGGCTGCCACTGTCCCGGGCCGTTTCCCCGACTGGAAAATGGTTAGAGGGCTGTACACATACGAAGCAGATTTGGGGACAGAGCGTGGACGGGTGATCAACCGACAATCTCGGTTCATGTGCGGGCTCCTGGTCTTGCTGGGGTTTCTGCCTTTGGGAGCCAGGGCATCGGGGCAGGAGAGTTCCCGGTGGCCAAAGCTCGAAGAAGTGATCGTGGTCTCGAAAACCCACTTCGACATTGGCTACACCGATCTGGCCAGCAAGGTGGTTGAACGATACCGGACCACGATGGCCGACCAGGCGCTGAAGTTGGTCGATGAAAGCCGCGGCCTGCCGCCGGACCAGCAGTTCTCCTGGACTCTGGCGGGGTGGCCGATGGCGCAGATCTTATGGCCGGGGCAAGCTCCGGAGCGGCGCGACCGGTTCCTGGCGGCGATGCGCGGGGGCCGGCTGGTTCCGCACGCCCTGGCGTTTACGACCCACACCGAGTCGCTGGACCTGGAGGATCTGACGCGCGGGTTCCGGTACTCCGTGGAGATGGCACGCCTGGGCGGGCAACCATTACCGACCGCGGCCAAGATGACCGACGTCATTTCCCATACCCGCGTTCTGGCGACGATCCTGGCCCAGGCGGGGGTCAAGTTCTTTCATCTGGGGTGTAACGATGGCTGTTCCCGACCTGAGGTTCCGTTGCTGTACTGGTGGGAAGGTCCGGATGGTTCGCGCGTGTTGACGATGTGTTCGGCGGCGTACGGCTCGGACTTGTGTCCCCCGCGCGACTGGCCGCACAAGACCTGGCTTTGCATGTGGATGACGGGCGACAACCACGGCCCACCCAATGTCCAGGAGGTCGAGCGCCTGTTCGCCCGCGCGAAGAAGGACCTGCCGGGCGTGCGCGTCCGCTTTGGCCAGTTGGCGGATTTCGCCGCCGCGATCTTGCGGGAGAAGCCGGACCTGCCGGTGATTCTGGGCGACCTGCCTGACACATGGATTCACGGCATCGGCTCGATGCCGATCGAGACTCAACTGGCTCATACGACCCGGCCACGGATCGCGGCGCTGGAGTCACTCGACACGCTGCTGGGAATCTGGGGCGTTTCCCCCTCCTCGGCCGGAGTGGGGGTCCGCGAGGCTTACGAGAACACGCTGTTGTTTGGGGAGCACACCTGGGGGCCCGATGTCTCACGCTATGCCGGGTACTGTTACGGCGAGGAGTGGAAGCGGAAGTTGGCCGCAGGCGGGTATAAATTCCTCTTGGAGGGCTTCGATCAGAAAGGCGCCTACGCGCACAAAGCGGCGGCCGTGGTGGAGCGAGGCATCGAGCCACGCATGGCCAGTCTGGCCGCGGCAGTCAACGTGCCTGAACGGCGCATAGTAGTCTACAACCCGCTGCCGTGGCGGCGAGACAGCGCCGTCCATGTGCCGTGGAGCGGCGTCGCCACCGCGTTGACCGACGTTACCAGTCGGGAAGTGATCGCCTGCGCGGTGGATGGAGGACGGCTGCAGTTCGTCGCGAGGGATCTCCCGCCACTGGGGTATAGAACATTTGTCGTCTCGGATCGGCCGGCGCCGACGCAGATCGCAGCCGACGCCCGCACGAACTGCCTTGAGAACGAGTTCCTTCGGGTGACGCTCGACCCGGCCCGGTGCGGCATTCGCTCGGTGGTCTGCAAGAAGACCGGCCGCGAGTTGGTCAACGCGCAGTCGCCCTACGCACTGGGGCAGTATCTTTACGAGCGATTCGACGCGGACCAGGCGGCCGCGTTTACGCGCGCCTACGTCACGTCCCCGACCTCGGGCGAAATGATCAGCCACGGCAAGCCCAAGTTGCCGTCGGCGAAACAGTCTCCTTATGCTGCGGCGACTGCGACCGAGGCGAGCGTGGAAATTCGGAGCGACGCGGTCTCGGCTACGGCCGTGCTGAAGGCGGCCCCCCGCGGAATCATTCCGGATGCAACGCAACTGCGGGTAACGCTCCACGTGGGGTGTCCGTACCTGGACCTGGAGTGGTCGATCACCAACAAGACGCCCGATCCCTGGCCCGAGGGCGGCTGGCTCTGCTTTCCTCTGCGGGCGGAAGAGCCCGGTTTTCGTTTGTCCCGATTGGGCAGCATTGTCGATCCGGCCAAAGACCTGGTTCGTGGTTCGAACCACGAGATCTTCTGTTTGAATGGCGGGTTACTGGTGAGAAGCGCGGGAGGAAGCGGCACGGGCATCTGCCCGATTGACGCGCAGTTGGTGAGTCTCGAGCATCCGGGCTTGTGGCGCTACACGCGCGACTTCGTGGCCCGCAAACCCGACGTGTTCGTCTTGCTGTTCGACAATGTCTATTCGACCAACTTTCGCCAGTGGATTGAAGGGTCGTGGTCGTCGCGAGTCCGGCTTTGGGCGACCGAGGAGACCGAAACGAGCGACGAGTCGCTCATTGGCGACTCGTGGGAAGCGCGCATGGAGTGTCTGGCGGCAACCTCGGAGGCTGGGGCAGGGAAACTTCCCGCCACGGCAACGGGCCTGACGCTCACGAAAGCCGGGCCGGCAGCACCGCCACCGATCGCGGCGGCGAACGGTTCGAGGCGGCGCGGGTTGCTCGTCACCGCTTTCGGCCCCAATCCTTACGGCAAAGGCACCTTGCTGCGACTCTGGGAGCAGGCAGGCGATTCGGACCTATGCACAGTTCAGTTGCCGGCGGGGCTGCACGTTCGCGCGGCCTACCTGTGCGACTTGCGCGGTCAAAGGACAGGTCCGCCGCTGGCAGTCTCGGAGAAAGGCGAGTTCAGCCTGATGATTAAGCCGATGGCTCCAGCCAGTGTCATCCTCGAGGGGCCGGAGGAACCCCGGTGACTGGCTCTGCAGTTGGTTGCAATGAACACTAATACCAAGGGCCTACGATATGAAGCTCTCGATGGGGCTCCGGCTCTTTATCATGATGGCGCTTGAGTTCTTCATTTGGGGCGCCTGGTGGCCGCTCATATACAAGATCATGATCCTGGGTTTCGGCGCGTTGACGGCCAACTCGTTCTGCCCGTACCTCATCAAGAGGTTGTTCCGGCGAGAAGGCTTGGGTGTGCCCAAATTTCCGGGAAGGTCCTCCTGGCCACAAACCGTCATCCTGAGCGTACTCGCGAAGGATCTGGCTATGAGGTCCAAGGCCAGATGCTTCGCGAGTACGCTCAGCATGACAACTGTTGCGGTGCAAACAGTTTACG
>JBEKVL010000620.1:0-4397 GCA_049514055.1 Tepidisphaeraceae bacterium
GGGACCAGAGATCACGACCGCGAAGCTGTATCTCCTGTGTTGTGCGGCAGTTACAAACGAAAACGACCGCATTGTCGCCGCGAGAAGTGTAACCTTGAGTCTGCCGCAGTTGAACCACGCCTGGTTTCGGTAGTTTGTGGCTTGTCTGATCGCCATTTCCGATCACCGAAGATAATGAGCCCATGCCATTCCCAGAACATCGCCAACCGGCGGTGCGGTCGAGATAGTTCATCGCCGCCGCACATCACCCAAGCGTTCGCAGCCAATCTCGAAACGCCATGCGAATCGACGTGGTGTCGAGAGAGGCGGCCATCTTTACAAAACGCTCCATCTCGCCCAGCGCCAGACCGGAGAAACACGCGCTGGTGCCGGCCGTTTCATATTCGTGTCCGTGCAGCACCAGCGCCTGGAGATGGTTGCCGTCGAACCGCCAGATTTCCGGCACGCCCATCGCGGTGTAGATGGCCTCGCGGTCGAGTGAACGGTGGGTGATGTCGATCTCAACGACCAGATCGGGCGGAGGATCCACCGCGAGGTCGATGTCGGTCTTCCCGCGCATGCGGCCGGCATTGGCAATGTAGTAACACTTGTCCGGTTCGAGGCCGCGGAGCAGATCCTTGCGGCGGAAAGTGGCCGAGCCGAGCGCGATCAGCGGGATGGATCGCTCCATCGCCAGCACATCGATCAGCCTGCCAATGAGTTCCTTGTAGAGTTCGTGCGATGGCGAGGGCGACATCAGTTCCATCCTCCCCCTGTCAAAAGTGACGTAAATGAGTTGGTCGCCGACCGCGCGCAGTACATCCTCGTAGCCCTGCCAGGAGATGCTATCGAACCGAAACTGCTGGGAGGCCGGCGGCGAAATTGGCTCGGTGAGCATTGTCATTTGAACGATACCATCAGGAGATCATACCTGACACGTCCAACTTGATCCAAACCCGAAACCGTCCTCCTTTCGCCCTTTTCCTTCCACAACGCCCCGCCCGGTTCACCGGTAACCTGATTGTGGCCCTGCCAATACTGTGGCATCCAAGATCGCATTTCACGTTTAAGGAGAACCGCACCATGAAACAGCCTCCCATGGGCTCGAACCCGTCACCTGACTCGGCCGGCAAATCCAGCCGGCGTGAACTGCTCAAGGCCGCGGCCGCCGTGGCCATGACCGCGCCGCTCTTTGTGCCGGGGTCGGCCCTGGGCAAGAACGGCTCGGTCGCCCCGAGCGAACGCATCATCGCCGGCGGCATCGGCATCGGCAACCGGGGCACCGATGATCTGCGGGCGATGCTCCCTGATTCCGACGTCCAGTTCGTCGCCATCTGCGATGCCCGCAAACAGCGCCGCGAGGCCGTCAAGCAGATGGCCGATACCCGCTACGGCAACCAGGACTGCAAAATGTACTCCGACCTGCGCGAGTTCCTCGCGACACGCACGGACATCGACGCGGTGCTGATTGCCACCGGCGACCGCTGGCACGCCCTGGCCGCCACCTGGGCCATGCGCTCCGGCAAGGATGTCTATTCCGAAAAGCCCTCGTGCATGACCATCGCCGAGGGCCAGGCTGTCGTGGAGACGGCCGCACGCTACAAGCGCATCTATCAGACCGGCACACAGCGGCTCAGTGAGCCCAATCACGTCTTCTGCATCGAGATGGCCCGCCAGGGACGCCTGGGCAAAGTCCACACCGCCTACGCCCACATCGCCCCGTGGGATGCCGCCGTGATGGAAACCAAGTGGCGGCCCGGCGAACCCGAGCCGGCCAAGGATGTCATCGACTGGGATGCCTGGCTCGGCCCGTGCCCCTGGCGGCCGTATCACTCGGCCTACGTGGGCGGCGCCTGGCGCGGCCAGTACGACTTCCACACCTCCTGCATCGGCGAATGGGGCGCCCACACGTTTGCCCAGGCACAGGCCGGCATCGACTGCCTCGATACCTCGCCCATCCACTACCAATACGTCAACAACCCCACCGGCGACACCATGGTCACCACGTTTGCCAACGGCGTGAAGATGATTCTCAGCCGCGACGAAGGCGGCAAGAGCTACTGGCACGGATCCTGCGGCGAACGCTTCGACGGCCCCGAGGGCTGGTGCGGGGCGGCCGATGGCTACTCGCGCCCGGACGTCTCCAAACCGTCGCTGCTGGCCGACTTCAAGAAGATCGTCAGCGACTACATGGACCGCACCGGCCGGCCCATGAGCCACATGCGCGATTTCCTCAACTGCGTGAAATCGCGGCGGCTGACGGTCGCCAACCCCGAGGTCATGTATCGCTCCATGAGCACGGTCCATGCGGCCAACATCTGCATGTGGCTCAAGCGCGACATGAAATTCGACCCTGTCAAGGCGGAGTTTATTAACGACCCCGAGGCCAACCGGTTCCGGTCACGCGCCATGCGCGAGCCGTATGTTTTCTGATCGTCTCCCGGAGTACCGGGTGACGATGTTATTGCGCTGGTTGTGTGCCGTTGTGTATAATTGTGAAGGTGTTTGTGACCCATTGAACGAGAAATCCCATGCTCAAACGAATAGTCAATATCGCTCTGGTGATTGTTCTGATGCTGGCCGCCGGCCAGTCGTTTGCCCAGGCGTTTGGCCAGGCCGACAAATTGATCGACGTGCTCAAGTCCGACGCCCCGCGCGAGGCCAAGGCCGACGCCCTTCGCCAACTCGCGATCGTCGGCACCAAGGACGCCGTCCCGGTCATCGCCCCCCTGCTGCTCGACGAGCAGTTGTCGCACATGGCCCGCTATGCGCTCGAACCCATCGCCGATCCGTCGGTCGATGCCGCCCTGCGCGATGCCCTGGGCAAGGCCAAGGGACGGCCGCTGGTCGGCGTCATCGGCAGCCTTGGCATACGCAAGGATGTGAAGGCCATCGACGCTCTGACCAAGTTTCTGAGTGACGCCGATCCCGACGTTGCCCAGGCCGCCGCCCGGGCACTCGGCCGGATCGGTACCGCCGAAGCTGCCAAAGCGATTGAAGGTGCGGTCGCCGGCACGCCGGCCGGCAATCAACTCGCTTTCTGCGAAGGTCTCTTCCGCATCGCCGACACGTTCGCCGCGGCCGGCCAGAACGACGCCGCCATCGCCATCTTCGACAACGTCCGCAAGCTCAATTCGCCGCTGCATCAGGTGCGCTCGGCCGCGTTGCGCGGCGCGATTCTCGCCCGCCAGAAAGATGGCATCGCACTACTGAAAGAAAGCCTCGTCGGCAAAGACCCCATTCTCTTCGCCGCGGCCGCGGGCACGTCGCGAGAAATGCCGGGCGCCGAAGTAACCCAGGTTCTGTGTGATTCGCTCAGGGGTTCGTCGGTTGATAACCAGATGGTGATCTTTCAGGCCCTGGGCCGCCGGAAGGATGCCGCGGCGCTGCCGACTGTTCTTGCGGCCGCCAAGACCGGCGAGAAGGCCCTGCGTCTGGTCGCCATCGCCTGCGCCGCCGAGATCGGCGATCCCTCGGCTGCCCCGGCGTTGCTCGAACTCATGGGCGATGCCGACAAGGATGTGGCCACCCTTGCCAAGGAGAATTTCGCCAGCCTTCCCGGCCAGGCCGTCGATGATGCCGTGCTGGCCATGTTCAACGGCCAGGATAGTGACAAACGCGACCTGGCTCTCGATCTCATCGCCCGCCGTCGTATGCTTGCGAGCCTGCCTGCCGTCATCAAAACCGCCGCCGACCCCGACCCGGCCCTTCGCGGCAACGCCATCCGCAAACTCGGTGAACTGGCCGGTCCGGCCGACCTGCCTGCCTTGCTGGACATCCTCGGCAAAGCCGAGGGCGGCGACATTGACACCGCCGCGCAGACAATTTCCACCGTCTGCCAGAAGACCGAGAAGCCTGAAGAGTGCGTTGCGAAAATTGCCCCGCTGCTGGCTCCGGCCACGCGGGATCGCAAGATCGCCATCGTGCGTATTCTTGGCGGCATTGGCGGCAACGAGGCGCTTGGCGTGCTCCGCGGCGTGCTCAAGGACGCGGCCACTCCGGCCGAGGTCCGCTCTGCCGCCATCCGTGCGCTCGGCAACTGGAAATCCGCCGACGCCGCCCCGGACCTGCTCGCGCTGGCCAAGTCTGGCGCCGACAACGAAAAGATGTTCGGTCTCCGCAGCTATCTCGGCATGGCCGGCCGTGCCGAACTTCCCGGCGACCAGCGCCTGGAGATGTGCCGCAATGCTGCCACGCTGGTGCAGCGTCCCGAGGAGAAGAAGATCCTCCTGGGCGCACTCGGCAACATCAACTCACCCGACGCGTTACCGCTGATCGCCCCGCACATCGACGACCCCGCCACCAGCAACGAAGCCGTCGCCGCCGCCGTCAGCTCCGCCGAGCGCGTGCTCCAGGCCAAGCTCGCCCCGGCCGACGCCGCCAAACTGGTTGATGCCCTGACCAAGGCTTCCGCCGCC
>JBEKVL010000621.1:0-4392 GCA_049514055.1 Tepidisphaeraceae bacterium
TTCCAAGGGGTTGCTGCTGCTGACCAACGACGGCGAGTTGACCAACCGTCTGACTCACCCGCGCTATGGCGTGGTCAAGACCGATCGCGTCACCGTGGATCGCGCGATGTCCCCCGAGACGCTCGAAGAACTTCGGGCCGGTGGCATCTGGCTGGCCGATCCGAAAACCGGCCGGGGCCACAAGACCGGCCCCACACAAGCCAAACTGATCAGCCGCAGTCCGACCGGGACGGTTCTGGAAATCGCCATCCAGGAAGGGCGCAACCGGCAGATTCGTCGCGTTCTCGCCAAACTCGGCCACAAGGTGCGGGAACAGGTTCGTATTCGTTTCGGCCCGCTCCAGCTCGACAACCTGCCCCCCGGCAAGTTCCGCGAACTGACGCCCAGGGAGCTCAAACAACTCCAGCGTGCCGCGTGCGAAGCCAGGCCGGAGCAATCGGGGCCCGAGCATCCCGAGGATGGCATGGAGGCCGAGGACCAGTCGGTGGAAGAGTGACGCACACGGCGTTGGCCCCACTTTCGCGGGCCGCCGCCGGCTGCTACCGCTTCGCCTCAAACCGATACGTTCCCGATTCCACTTCCATCATCGCGCGCCCATTGTGCATGCGCAGGAACTTCACACCCTCAGTCCGGTCCAGCGGGCGGCCGCTTTCGGTTACGGATTCGGGGGCCTTGGCGGGCAGGTGGACGGTGGCGGTCGTATTGGCCGGGACGGTCACCGTCATGGCGAAGTCGCCATCATTCACCCGTTGCCAATCGACGGCGATCAGGCCGTGGATGCTGTGGTAGCCGGCTTTGACATGGTCGATGGGGCGCACGTCGGGGTTGCTGCTGGGCGCGGGCGGGCCGGGATGGATCGTGAGTTTGTCATAGCCCGTGCCGAAGGTGTCGATGCCGGCCAGATATCGGAACGCCCATTCCTGGACGGCGCCGAAGGAGTAGTGGCTGTAGGAGTTCATGGCCGCATTGTGCCGGCCGAAGCCGTCCTCTTTGGTGAAGCTGTCCCAGCGTTCCCAGACGCTGGTGGCGCCGTTGACGACTTCATAGCCCCAGGACGGGAACTGGCGGCTTTGGAACAGGCGCACGGCCAGGTCGTGATGGCCGGTGGTGCTCAGGACGGGCAGGAGCGGCTTGGTGCCGAGGAAGCCGGTGGACATGCGGAAGCCGTTCTTCTCGATCTTCTCGACGAGCCTGTCGGCGGCCGCGGGTTCGAGGTTGTCGGGCAGCATGTTGAACGACAGGGCGAGCACATAAGCTGTCTGTGAATCCACTTTCAGTGACCCGTCGGGGTTCATGTAGGTCTTCTGGAACGCCGCCTTGATCTGGCCCAGGCGGGCCCGGAAGTTGGCGCTGTCCTGCTTGCGGCCGATGGTGCCGGCCATCTCGGTCATCATGGTCAGGGCATTGGCGTGGTAGCAGGTGTCGATGAATTCGATGGGCGTGGGGTCTTTGACGTTGAGCCAGTCGCCCCAGGGGTTGCCGATGGAAACGCCCAGGCCCTTCTCGGTGCAGGCGGCCTCGCGGAACTCCATGAAGCGGCGGTAGGAGTCGTAGTGCTTTTCGATGATGCGGGTGTCGCCGTAGGCGCGGAGAATGGTCCAGGGAACGATGATGCCCGCGTCCGTCCAGGCGGTGCCAAAAGTCTTGTATGCCTCGCCGTGGCTCATCGGATACGGACAGTAGTCTGGATAGGCCCCAAAGCTGCGCTGGGCCTCGACGACGTCGTCCATCCACTTGGTGAAGAAGGCCGCGACGTCCGCGTTGAGCGTGGCCGTGCGGGCGTAGATCTGGGCGTCGCCCATCCAGCCAAGCCGTTCGTCGCGCTGCGGGCAGTCGGTGGGGATTTCGATGAAGTTGGCCCGCTGGGTCCGCAGCACGTTGCGGTGGAACTGGTTCATGACCTCGTCGGAACACTCGAACGTGCTGACCATCGGCGTGTCGTTCTGGAGCGCGAGGCCGGTGACGGTGTCGAGGTCGGGTCTTTCCGCCGGCCCGATCAGCTCGACATACTGGAAGCCGTGGTAGGTGAACCGGGGCGACCAGATTTCGCCGGCGGGGTCGCCGCGCAGGATGTAGGTGTCCACGGCGCGGGCGCGGCGGAGGTTTTCGGTCATGAGCCGGCCGTCGGGATGGAGCATTTCGCCGTAGCGGATGGTGATCTGTTTGCCGGCCGGGCCTTTGACTTTCAGGCGGATGATACCGGCAAAGTTTTCGCCAAGGTCGAAGATGTAGGCACCGGGCCGGGGTTCGGTGATGCGGCGGGCCTTGAGTTCCTGGGTGATGCGGATCGGCTGGGCGGGGTACGCTTGGAGTCTTGCTGGTGGGATGAAGCCCAGTTCCACTTCGCGGTCGCCGGTGGTGTCGGAGAACATCGCTCTGGTGCTGCCGTTGTCGGCGGCCGGGATGGCGGGTTCCCACCCACGCTGGCGGAAGCCGGCCTTGCACCAGTCGGGTTGGTCAAGCCTGGCGTCGAAGGTCTCGCCCATGAGAAAGTCGGCCTCGCGGATCGGGCCGTCGTCGCTGGTCTGCCAGGTGGCGTCGGTCACGACCAGTTCGCGCGTTCCATCGGCGTACTCGATATCGAGTTGGGCCAGGAGCGCCGGCGTCTTGCCGTAGAGGTTGCGGCCGGCGTGATTCGGGCCGTAGCCAACGAGCAGGGCATAGCCCACGTAGCCTGCGTACCACCCGTCGGCCACGGTGGCGCCGATGCAGTTGTCTCCCTGCCGCACGAGCCGGGTTACGTCATAAGTATTGTAATAGTTGCGTTTACGATAATCGGCCCAGCCCGGCGTGAAAAAGGCATCGCCGATACGCTGGCCGTTGAGATGCATCTCGTAGATGCCAAGCGCTGTGGCATAGAGAGTCGCCCGGGTGATCTGGCGTGCGGCCGGGAATTCCTTGCGATACTGGTGGGCCGGCGGCAGGTGGAGTTTGTCCCGGTCGGCGTGGACGGGCGACTTGTCGCGGAAACTGATCCACTGGGCTTTCCAGTCGGTCGGCCGGAGCAGGCCCATCGACCACATGGCCGGTTCGCTCCACGCGGATGGGTGTCCATCCTTGTCCCAGACGACGACTGTCCAGAAGCAACGCTGTCCCGAGCCCAGCGGTTTGCCGGCGTAGACGATCTGCGCCGTCTGGTCCGATGCCATCTTGCCGCTGTCCCAGAGGTCGGCTTGGCCGGGCCGCAACAGGTTGGGCGATGAGGCGACCAGGATGTGGTAGGCCGTCTGTTTCTGGCCGCGCAGGCGGGAGACGATCTCCCAACTCAGCCGCGGCGCAGGCTCGTCGATGCCGGGCGGATTGACGAGGTATTCGCAGCGGAGGTTGGTGGTGGCGAGGGGGATTTCCAGCGCGGGGCCGGGGCGATCGGCCGGGACGAAAGGACGATCGGCCGCCGCGACATGGGCGGCCAAGACGAGCGAGGCGATGGAGAGAAAGATGTGCCTGGCGATAGACATGACGGGCTCCCGTATGAAGGCCGGTCATTTGTAAGCGCCGCGGACGAGATTCGCAAACGGGCAACTCCATCGGGGCGGAAATTGTGGTGCAGGCTTCCAGCCTGCCGCAGGGTGGAAGCCTGCACCAGCCGCAATGCCACTTGAGCCGCGATGGCCTACGGTTCTGCGTTCTGCGCCGGAGAAATCAAGACCAGTGCTGAGCGAAGTGCCGGGCACGGGTACACGCGAAGATGGATGTTGGACGGCGCTGGGTTCAGGTATTGAGGGGCAGGGAGGAGATGAGGACGGAGTTGATGGCGGTGTGGAGGCGGGCGGCGGGGGAATTGGGGGAAGTTGGGGGATTTGAGATTTCAGACTTGAGATTTGAGACGTTGGGGGAATTGGGTTCGATTTGTACGGGGGCGTCGGGGCACGCGTCGGCTGAAACGGACTCTATGGGAGCCGAGTCATGTGTCTCGGGAATGGGTTCGTTTTGGGCGGTGGGGGCGTCTGTGGCCGCGTCCGCTGAAGCGGACCCTACAGGGAGAGAGTCGTGAGTCTCGGGATTGGGTTCGTTTTGGGAAGACTGGTATTTCTTGAGGAGTTTGAGGTAGGTGTTGAGGAGGGTGGTGTGGTATTGGCGGAGACGGTGGAGGGCGGCGCCGAGGGGTTCGCCGGTGGTAGGCGCGCCGGGGGTTGGGGGTTTGGGGAAGAAGGAGAGGGCGATGAGGTCGTCGGTTGTCGTGGGCGGGAGGATGGGTTTTTCGGGAAGGGGCAGCGGGTGGCGGCGGTAGGCGTTGTCATGTTCGGTGTTGGCGCAGTCCTGGCGCCATTTGATGATGAGCGGGTGGCGGTTCTCGTGTTCGGCGAGGACTTTGGCTTCGATTTGCGGAATGCGGTTGAGCTTCCAGGAGGTCAGGATGAGCTGCTGGGCGAGGTTGAATTGCTCGACGGC
>JBEKVL010000622.1:0-4392 GCA_049514055.1 Tepidisphaeraceae bacterium
TCTTTCGCCCCTCCGGGTTGTTGATTTGTCGGCCGCATTTTCCCACGACTTACGTCGTGGGCTTATTTCTTTCGTCCCTGAACGGGGCTGGAAGAGCAGTCCTTCGCGGGTACACTAATATGAAAAGGAGTCCCCCATGATCAAGAACACCCTCGCCTCCATTCTCGTGATCACCGTGCTTCTCGCATCCGCCGCGACGATCCGGGCCGCCGACAAGGACAAGCCCGCCAAGCCGGCCGACGAAGGCTGGGAAAGCCTCTTCGATGGCAAGAGCCTCGAAGGCTGGAAAGACTCCGACTTCGGCGGCGGCGGCAAGCCGGCGGTCAAGGATGGCCTGCTCATTGTCCCAGTCGGGGCCACGCTTTCCGGCGTCACGTACACCGGCAAGGTTCCCAAGGTGAACTACGAAGTCTCTCTCGAAGCACAGAAGCTCGACGGCTCGGACTTCTTCGTCGGCCTGACGTTCCCGGTGGCCGACTCGTTTGCTTCCTTCATCGTCGGCGGCTGGGGCGGCGGCGTGGTGGGCATCTCCTCCATCGACGGCGGCGATGCCTCCAGCAACTCCACCACCAAGGTCATGGAGTTCGATTCCAAGAAGTGGTACAAGTTCCGCGTCCGCGTCCTGGCCGACAAGATCCAGTGCTGGATCGACGACAAGCAGGTGGTCGACGCCGACATCAAGGACAAGAAGATCGACATCCGCATCGAGGTCGAGAACTCTAAGCCCTTCGGCCTGGCCAGCTACCAGACCAGCGCCGCCTACAAGAACATCCGGCTGAAGAAGTTGACTGCGGATGACATGGCGGAGGAGAAGAAGTGACATCATGACCGGACCCGACGATTCCGACCCCTCCGAGATCCCGGCGTCGCCGCCGCAGGATGAAGCGGGCGTCGATCTCTGGCAGATCGAAGACCATCTCAAGTTGACTCCCGCGCAGCGGCTCGCCAATCTCGAAGGTTTCGTCCACGACATCTTCCTGATTTGGGAGCGCATGGGCATCACACCGCCGGTATAATCGATCATGATGACGGAACCCGACGATTTCGATCCCTCCGAGATTCCGGCCTTGCCGCCGAAGGATGAGTCTGGCGAGGTGGATATTTCGTTGATTGACAGTTCGCTCGCCAAGACAGTCGCCCAGCGGTTCGAGGAACACTACGCAGCGAGGCTTCTTGTCGAGCAACTGCGTCGAGCGGGTGAGCAGTTCTATGGATCCTCTTTTGAACATCTTGAAGCGCCTGAGCGAGTGTAACGTCCAGTACGTTCTCATCGGCGGCATGGCGGCGATTGCCCACGGCGCAAATGTCGTGACCCACGATGTCGATGTCTGCACGACGTTCGACGACGCCAATCTGCGGCGGATACTTGAGGCAGTGACACCACTTGATCCCCGGCTGCGCCACCGCCCGGACAAGATGCGGTTGCCGCTCGATGCCGAGCGTTTGCACGGATTGAAGAACCTGTACCTGGACACCACGCTCGGCAAACTCGATCTCCTTGGCGAGGTGCCCGAAGTCGCCACCTACGCCGAAGTCGCTTCCCGGGCAGTCGAGATGGATGTCGGTGGCCTGGTCTGCCGCGTGATTGATCTCGATACGCTCATGGCCGCCAAACGTGTGGCCAACCGCGAGCAAGACCGCACCGCACTTCGTCACCTCGCGGCTGTGAAGAAGAGACGGGAGGAGTCCGCAGTCAATTCCATTGAGGATGAGCAACGGGCAATCGTTGAGCGAACCGAGAAACGTCTGGATCAGATACACGCTGAAATTGAGTCAATGCATCACACTTGGTGGCGACAACTGCTAGGCCATCGTCTCGAAGAGATACAGCAATCGCGTGAGACCGCACTGCTGTGTCTTGCCGACCCAGACCCGAACATACGGCGCGGCGTTCTCGCGCTGCTGGCAAGTTATTGGCCGCCCGACCCGGCACAGGACGACCTGTACAGGCGGATAATATCGTCCGATCCACACATGGGTGCGCGAGCCGCGGCGGTGTCATGTCTATCGACGCTGCATAGTGCAAGCTCGCACCAGGACGTGTGCAAACTGCTCGCCGGCTTAATCAAGGACGAATCGAATTCCAGAGACCTTCGTGCGGTGGCGTACCGTGGGTTGTTCAAGATTCAGGGGCGGGAGATTTCCAATGAACTGAGCCTAGCGCTGTTGAATTGCGAAAATGGCCTACCCCGCGAAGTGGACTGGGCATTCGTGGATTCGTTCTTGACGTAGTCAAAAAGAGAGTTTAATGCGGCCCGCCGTAGGTGGAAGCAACACTTGGGCGTGCGTCATCCTCCAGCCATCTTTTGTACCACCCGATACAACGCCTGTGTTCCCGCCCGGCCATCGCCAGCCGCTTGGGCAGCCGTGAAAAGCTGATGCACCAAGCCCGATGCCGGCAAGGCCACACCCGCCTCCTGGGCGGCCTGCATCACCAGGCGCAGATCCTTCTGCATCAGGTCGATCATGAACGCCGGCGCGAAGTCGCGCTTGACCATTTTCGGGCCGAGATTGGCGAGTTGCCACGAGCCGGCCGCACCGCCGCCGACGGCCGCGATTGTCTTCTCCAGGTCCAGGCCGCATTTGCCCGCGAATGTGAGCGCTTCGCACACGGCCAGGTTCGTCACCGACACCAGAATCTGGTTCACGAGTTTGGTCAGTTGGCCGGTGCCGGCGCCACCACAGTGAACGATCGTCTTGCCCATGCATGCCAACAGCGGCCGCACCCGCTCGAACGCCGCCATGTCACCGCCGACCATGATCGAGAGCGTCGCGTTCCAGGCCCCGACATCGCCGCCGGACACCGGTGCATCCAGAAAGGTCACGCCCCGCGCCGCACAGGTCGCCGCCATGCGTCGCGTGGCGGCCGGCGAGATCGTCGAGTGATCCACGATCACCGTGCCCGCCGCCGCGCCTGAGAGCGCGCCGCGCTCTCCCAGCACCACCGCTTCCACATCCGGCGTGTCGGTTACGCATGCGAACGTCACCTCGGCGTCGCGTGCCGCCTCGCCGGGCGAATCGGCCCATTTCGCTCCTTTGGCCATGATCGCCCCGGCCTTCGCCTTCGTGCGGCTATGTACGGTCAGCGAATGCCCCGCCGCCAGCAGGTGTCCCGCCATCGGCAACCCCATGATGCCCAGTCCGATAAACGCCAGTTTCTGTGCCATCGCCGCATTCTACACGTTTCACCTCATCGTTTTACCATCCCGGTGGTATGTACGTCCGGTACTGAGAGGTTCGGAGTTCACGCTTTAGCGTGCCATCTCCGCCATGTGAGTACCGGACACGCTAAAGCGTGAGCTCCAAACAGCGGAATCCCGTCGTTGCGATTGAGTTGTGATCGTTGGGTGCAAAAGGAGAAATCGTCCATGAGTCTCGTTGCCTCATCTGCCCCGCCTGTCCGTCACGCCTTCACTTCGTGCCTTCGTGCCTCCGTGCCTTCGTGCCTCTGCCTGGCGATCCTCCTCGTTGCCTCCACCGTCTCCGCCGCCGACTGGCCCTGCTGGGGCGGCCGCGACGACCGCAACACCGTCTCCGACGAGAAGAACCTCCCCGACACCTTCGATCTCGGCCAGAAGAAGGCAACCGGCAGCGGCATCGACCTGACGACCACGAAGAACGTGAAATGGTCCGCCCGGCTTGGCGGCGCGGCTTACGGCAACCCCACTGTCGCCGGCGGCCGGGTGTTTGTCGGCACGGACGATAAACTCGTCGATGAAGACATCCGCTTCACCCGTTCCAAGGCCGGCATGTTGCTCTGTTTCGATGAAAAGACCGGCGACTTCCTCTGGCAGCTCGTCACGCCGCGGCGTAGTGCCCCATGGCCCAACTCGCTCTTCACGCATCAGGACCTGGGCACCTGCTCCTCACCGGCCGTCGATGGCGATCGCGTGTACATCATCACCACAGCCTGTGAGGTCATGTGTCTCGATGTTCGCGGCCAGGCCCATGGCAACGAAGGCCCGTTCACCGACGAGGCCAGGTACATGGCCGGTCCCGGCAACCCGCCGATCAAACTCACTCCCAAGGATGCCGACATCATCTGGAAATACGACCTCATCGACGAACTCGGCATACGGCCGCACGACGCCGCCAGTTGCTCGGTGCTGATTCATGGCGATGTGCTCTACACCGGCACCTCCAATGGCGTGGACAAGCCGCACGAGAAGATGCTCGCCCCCAACGCTCCGGCCTTCATCGCACTCGACAAACGCACCGGCCGGCTGGTCGCCAAGGAGAACATCGGGCTCAGTTCGCGGGAGTTCCATTGCCAGTGGTCGTCGCCATCGCTGGGCAAAGTCGGCGACAAAACGCTGGTCTTTCTCGGCGGCGGCGACGGGGTCTGCTATGCCTTCGAGGCATTGGACAGCATTCCCGAAAAGCCCGTCGACC
>JBEKVL010000623.1:0-4384 GCA_049514055.1 Tepidisphaeraceae bacterium
TCCCGACGGACTCGGACCCCTTCCTTTCGGAACGTACCTGCTCGCCGGCGCCACCAATCTCGGCGGGTTCACGTCCATCCCGGCCCAGTCCGGCAACACCATCGACGCCGAGGTGGGCATCGCCTGCGACCGGTCCAACTCCATCGGCCGCGGGCGGACCTATCTCATCTACACCACGCAATCAACGGTCTACCGCGCGGATACCTCGATTCAACTTCGTGTCTCTGACAACAATGGCAAGACCTGGTCGGCACCGCAGAAACTCGAAACCGACACCGTCCACTCGTCGCAATTCCTCCCGCGGCTGAGTGTCGATCCCACCAGCGGCAATGTCGCCGTGACCTGGCTCGACACCCGCAACGACGCCAACCCCGCCACCAGCAGGATCGACACCGACCACAAGGCCAACACCGATGCCGAACTATGGGGCATCGTGCTCAAACCCGTCGCCGCGGGCGTGCAGGCGTCGGCCAACTTCAAGATTTCGCAGGGAGCATCCAACGCCAGGGCCGCCCACAACAGCATCGACTTCGGCGACTTCCTGGGTCTGGCGTTCTACGAAAGCAAGATCATGCCCTTCTGGTCGGACAACTCAAACTCCACACACAACAACCCCGACGGCACCCACAAGACCTTCGACATGTACACGGCGGTGATACGGGATCCGTTCGCGGTGTGACGGATTGCACGAGCGTGATCAGGAATTCGGGAAAGCTGTGGACTGTGCGCTGCGGCAGTTGTCATTCTGAGCGTGCTCGCGAAGAACCCGGCTTTGGACGCCGGGGCGGGATCATTCGCGAGTACGCCAGGTATGATAGTTTGTAGTCGGTATGCAGTCCGGAACGATGTTCGCGCCCCTCACACCGGCAGCTCACCCGGCAAGCCTTGGTCCGCGCCCGATATCCCCGCTTTTGCACCGGCCGCCCTTTCCGATCGCACTTCCTGTTTGGCGGCCGAAAGCTGTTGTTCGAGGTACTCCTGCACTTTCACGGGCCTGCCGGTTTCGGCGCTCTCGATGGCCGCGAAGGTCATGGCCACCGTCTGGATATGATCTTTGAGATGCGTCGGCGGAAGCGGGCCTTTGCGACACCAGTCGCAAAACTGCTCGGCAACCCACGGATGTCCGAAGGTATCGCCGGCTATCAGCGGTACGTCCTCATACCGCGGCCGGTCGAGTGCTTCACCCACGCTCACGCGCAGCCGGCGGTTGTCGAGGTCGACAGACCCGCCCTCGCACTCGGCCCGGACCTGCTCGAAGCCCCAGGGACTGGTGGATGCCGCGGCGACGACCGTGCCCTCATAAAGGCAGTGAACGCCGTTCTCCATTTCGATCGTCACCAACGCCGAGGTGTCGCCCTTGAACTCGCCCCAGAGCGTGTTCCAGGACTGCGAGAAGACCGTCCTGGCGTTGGCCCCCGCCGCCATCCGGAACAACTCGAAGTGCTGCATGGCGGCCTCGATCAACAGCGGCTGGCGCATCATGTGGCGATGCGGGCCCCAGGAGTTGACCTTGCGGAAATTCTGGGCGAAGCGCAGCGACACCTGGCTGAGCCGGCCGAGATCCCGCGTGCGCAGCGTCTGCAGCAGCGTCTGCTTGTCCTGCTCCATCGCCGCCGCCGACGCCACCACGCAGCGCTTGCCGACATCGCGCACCCTGCGATAGATGCGGGCCGCCGACTGCATCGAGTCCGCGAGCGGGGGCTCAATCAACATGTGCAGATCGAACGTCAGACACATGTCCACATATTTCTCGTGCTGGTCGCCGGGCGTGGCGATGACGGCGAAGTTGGCCGTGCATTCCTGCAGCGCCTGGAGCGGGTCCGTGAAGGTGCGGTCCCATGACACTTCCAGCCGCGACGCGGCCATTTCCAGCCGCGCCCGGTCGGCATCGACGATGGCCGCGCAGGTCGCCTTGCCGATGCTCTCCAGCCGCGGCAACGTCACCCTGGACCAGAACGGGTGGGCGCCGAACAGGATGTACCGCAAAGGTCCGCGCATGGCACTAGAATGATATGGGCTGTCCAGTTCTATCAATACGACTGCGCAAACAACACCTGCGTCTTCGTCTCCTTCCCACTATAGACGCACGTCCCCGGCTCGCCCGGCTGATCGAACGGAATGCAACGCACCGTGCCCTTGGTCTCGTCCTTGATCTTCGCCTCAATCTCGCGGTTCGGCTCAAAGTAACAGCGCACAAAGCCCCCCTTCTCGGCCAGGAGAACCTTCAACTCATCATAGGACGCCGCCGAACGGATGTTCGCTTCACGAAACTTCCGGGCTTTTTCGAACATCGCGTTCTGGACGTCGTCGAGCCGGCCGGCCAGCCACGCGGACGAGGCCTCGCCAACCGGCACCACGGCCTTGGACCGGTCCAGCCGCTGCTTGAGCACGAAACAGTTGCCATCCACATCCCGCGGGCCGACCTCGATCCGCAAAGGCACGCCGCGCTGCTCCCAGTGATATTGCTTGTCGCCCGGCCGGGCATCACGCCAGTCGGCCACAATCCGCTGGTGCGATACGCGATCGAAGATATACCCGGCCACGCCGTCCTTGCTCATCCGTTTGTTGCCGGCCGCGACCTCGGGTTCGCCGACGAACGCGGCCAACAGCTTCTCGATGAACGCCCGGACCTTGGCTTCCTCTTCCGGCGTCTTGTAGATCGGCACAATGGCCAGCACGACCGGCGCCACGCGCGGCGGCAGGATAAGCCCATCATCGTCGCTGTGGGCCATGATCGTCGCGCCGATGAGTCGCGTGCTGACACCCCAGCTTGTGGTAAAACAGTGATGCTTCTGCTGGTCGCGGCCAAGGAACTGAATGTCGAACGCCTTGGCGAAGTTGACGCCTAGATTGTGGCTGGTCCCGGCCTGCAGCGACTTGCCATCCTGCATCAGCGCCTCAATGCAATAAGTCGTATCGGCACCGGGGAACTTTTCCGCATCAGTCTTGGCGCCCTTGATGACCGGCAGCGCCAGCGTCTTCTCGGCGAACGCCGCGTAGACATCCAGCATCCGCAGCGTTTCCTCCTGCGCTTCCTCGGCCGTCTCGTGCGCGGTGTGGCCTTCCTGCCAGAGAAACTCGGCCGTCCGCAGGAACAGCCGCGTGCGCATCTCCCAGCGCATGACGTTGCACCACTGGTTGATGAGCACCGGCAGGTCGCGGTAGCTCTGGATCCACTGCGAGTACATGTGCCCGATGATCGTCTCGCTGGTCGGCCGGATCACCAGCGGTTCCTCGATGGGCGATGCCGGCCTCAGATTGCCGTCCGCGTCCTTCTCCAGGCGCGAGTGGGTTACCACGGCGCATTCCATGGCGAAGCCTTCGACATGCTTGGCCTCTTTTGCCAGGAACGACTGTGGAATCAGCAGTGGGAAATAGGCGTTGACGTGCCCGGTATCCTTGAACCGCCCGTCCAGGTCGCGCTGGATGGCCTCCCAGATGGCATAGCCTTCCGGGCGGATCACCATGCAACCCTTCACCGGCGAATAGTCCGCCAGTTGGGCCGCCTTGATGACGTCGAGATACCACTGGTTGTAATCCGTGGAACGAGGTTTGATGTTTTTGGCCATAGGAATAAATGCAGAATGTTGAATGCAGAATGCAGAATAAAATACAGACAATCCTTACGTTTTTGAATCAGCGTGTTTCTGTGCAGTAGCGGCCGACGTCACCATTATCCGCGTCAGGGCGTCAACTTCGTCCACCAAAGCCTGGCAACTCGGTGCCGGCATAACTTTCGACTCAACCAAAAGCTCCAACCAGTATCCCGTCTCATCCAATTCCTGAATAGCGCTCTGGAGCTTGCTACAGAACTCGGCCACAGATCGAGCACGACACGCCTCGCGATACTGCGCGCCAACCGAGGTGCCGGAACGTACGAACTGCCTTGCCATAATCCCGCCAAGCTCGCTCCTTGGGATATGACGATACAAGTCAATGACTTGCAGCGCAAATCGCGTTGTCCGCGCCCTCAGATCCTGGCATCGTCCGTAGCCCATAGAGCCCACTGTCCACAATATTCCGCATTCTATTCTGCATTCTGCATTCTTCATTCCGCATTTTGCCTTCAGTGTGGCATCGGGAATCGCTTGCAGAACTCCGCCACTTCCGCCCGAATCTTCGCCAATCCTTCCGGATGGTCCTTACTCATCAACGCCCGATCAAGCAAATCCGCCACCGCCGCCATATCCGTTTCCTTCAGCCCGCGCGTCGTCACCGCCGGCGTGCCCAGACGCACGCCGCTCGTCAACTTCGGCGGCCGGGGGTCGTTGTAGATCGCGTTCTTGTTGGCAATCATGCCGGCCGCTTCCATCGCCTTTTCGGCATCCGCGCCGGTGAAGGCTTCGTTGCGGGCTCTCAGGTCCACCAGCATCAGATGATTGTC
>JBEKVL010000624.1:0-4383 GCA_049514055.1 Tepidisphaeraceae bacterium
CGCGCGAGGCAGTGGGCGGCCTCCAACTACTCGAGCCGGGGCGGTTTACCCACGACGCGGCGGAACAGGCACTGCTCTGGAAGATCCGTCAGGGGCTGTACCCGTCCGTGGGAGCCGCACGAAAGCGGGGCACCACGGTGATTATCGAGGACGTGGTCTTCCCGATTGATAGCTTGGCGGACGCCACGGTGGAGTTGATCCGCGTCGCCGGTCGGCATGGCTACGAGGAGGCGATCGTCTTTGGCCACGCCAAAGACGGGAACCTGCACCTCACGATCACGCAATCGTACAACACGCAGGCCGAGGTGGACCGATACGCGCGGTTTATGGACGACATGGTCCGCCTGGTGGTGCGGCAATATGACGGGGCGCTCAAGGGCGAGCATGGGACCGGGCGCAACATCGCGACCTTCGTCGAAACCGAGTGGGGCCCCGAGGGCTACGCCGTGATGAAGCGCCTCAAGGAGTTGGTGGATCCCGACGGGTTGCTCAATCCCGGCGTGATCCTCAACTCCGATCCAAGAGCGCACCTCGCCGACCTCAAGTCGATGCCGGGGGTCGAGGATGAGGTGGACAAGTGTATCGAGTGCGGTTACTGCGAGTCGAAGTGTCCGAGCCAGGACCTGAGTCTCACCCCGCGCCAGCGCATCGTGGTGCGACGCGAGATGGTACGGCTGAAGGAGCAGGGTGGCGATCCCGCGATGGCCAGGGCGTTGGAAGCCGCATTTCCCTATATGGCGCTCGATACGTGCGCGGTGGACGGCCTGTGCGCTACGGCATGTCCCGTGTCGATCAACACCGGGGATCTCACCAAGCGCTTCCGCCGGCTTCGCCATCCCGAGTGGGCCCAGGGTCTTGCCCGGCGCCTGGCAGAGGACTTTGCCCTGCTGGAACCGACGATGCGACTCGGGCTTCGGATGGGTCATCTGGTCCAGACACTCCTCGGAGCGGAAGCGATGATCGGGGTCACGCGGGTGATGCGGGCGCTCGTCCGTCAACCGTTCCCACAGTGGAGTGCCGAGATGCCTCTCCCAACAAAGGGGGGTATTCCTGCCACGCAGAGGGCCGGCGCCCAGGCCGTCTATTTTCCTGCCTGTATCTCCCGTGTGATGGGGCATCTGCCGGGGGAGACGGACGAGATGACGCTGATGGAAACCTTTGTCATGCTTGCCCACCGGGCGAAGATCCCGATCTGGATCCCCGAGGACGTGGAGGGGACGTGCTGCGGGGTGCCTTTCTCCTCAAAGGGATATGATCAAGCGCATCAGGTCGCCGTGAATCGGGCCATGGAGCGGTTCTGGGCGTGGTCGGATCACGGCCGGCTTCCGGTCGTCGTGGACACCAGCCCGTGTACCTATGGGCTGACGACCTGCCGGCCGATCCTGACCCCGGAGAACCAGCAGAAATTCGACCGGCTTCGCATCCTGGACGGCACGACCTTCGTCCACGACCAGCTCCTGCCCAATTTGACAATCAAGCGGAAGGTCGGGTCGGTGGCCCTGCACCCGGTCTGCTCGGTGGTCAAGATGAATCTCTCGCCAAAGCTGGAGGGGATTGCCAGGGCGTGTAGCGATGGAGTAGTGGTGCCCATCCAGGCCGGCTGTTGTGGGTTCGCCGGCGACCGCGGCTTCCTCTTTCCCGAGCTCACGGCCTCGGCGACACGGCGGGAGGCTGGCGAGGTCTTGGCGGGCCGGCATGACGGGTACTATTCAAGCAGCCGTACCTGCGAGATCGGGATGACACGCGCAACCGGCCGAATATACAGGTCATTCCTCTATCTCTTGGAGGAGGCAACTCGCCAGTAGATTGTGTTTGAGTCCTTCAGTAACGAATAATTATCGCATAAACGTGAGACAATATCTTCGGTTATCCTGAGATTGTGCATGGGGATCTCACCAGGCATATTGGAAAGTTCTTGACAATATAAGAGTGAATCTGTATAGATACACCTGTATTTAGGAATTCACGATACTGCAAGGAATTCGAACTAACGAGACAAGCAAGGAGGATAGGATAATGAAGAATTACTCGCCATTCACGATTGCAGTAACAGCCTTAGCAATCGCTTTTGTGTGGTCGCTTGCCAAAGCGCAACTGGATACGGAAATGGCTCCCATGCCGCTGCCGACGACAGCCAGCTTGATCGGGACCGGTCCAGTCAACAACTAGGATTCTTACCGTTCCGCCCTCGCGTGCCCAAGGAAACTCGGTGCGCGCGGGGGTGGAACAAACAATACCCGCTAAGACATCTCCTCGGTGATCCAGCCCATCCTAGTCTTTCAATAGCTGCCGCGCGGCTGCCACGATGCCCACGGCGTCGAGCCCGTGCTTGGCCAGGAGTTCGTCCGCCGAACCCGATTCGCCGAACGTGTCCGCTACGCCGAGGCGCAACAGACGAGTTCCCGCGCTCCGCTCGGCGAGGACTTCCGCCAAGGCGCTCCCGAGGCCGCCGATTCCGTGCAGGACAGTGACCCGCCGAAGTGGTGGGCCTTGCCGACACCGAACATCCGCAGTAGTTCGAGCCGCATGCGCCAGGCGGTACGCTCCAGTTCCTGCATGTCAGATTGCATCATCGTCATTTCCCCTGGAAATACAGGCTGGTGTTGTTCGTATACCCACCGTCGAGCACCACGCACTGCCCGGTCACGTAGTTGTCGGTCAGCAGGTGCATCACCGTCGGGATGACCGCGCCGGGATGCAGGAACGACGGCTTGAGGTGGGTGCGCGACTCGATATCGGCGCGGATGTTCGGGAAACGGTCATAGAACTTCCTCGGGCCGGCCGTGTTGGCGAAGCCCGGCGCGATGGCATTCACGCGGATGTTTTGCGGCCCCAGGGTCGCGGCGAGGCTTTCCATCACCGACTGGGCCGCGCGCTTGGCCGACGCATAGGCCAGCAAGTCGTCGCGCAAGGGAATGACCGAGGCGACCGAAAGCGTCGCCACGATGGCTCCGGAGTCCGGACGATGGCCCGTCGCATCCGCGGGCAGATCGTGGTAGCGTGGCGCCATGACGCGCGCCGCCCGCAGGGCCAGGGTGGCAAACGCGATGGGAAAGACCTCGAACTGGGTGCGCATAGCCGCCGCGATCTTCTCTGCCGGCATCTCCAGCAGCGGCTCCTCGAAGCGGATCGCGAAGCCGGCATTGGCGAGGACGAAGTCGAGCTGGCCGTAACGTCGCACGGTTTCGTCCACCATCGCGTCCGCCGCCCCATTTGCGGTGATGTCCTGATGCAGAAACACCGCCTCGCCGCCGCCCGCCGCCTCGACCTCGCGCCGTCCAGCGTCGGAGATCTCGTCCGCCGAGAACACCGCCAGCCGGCCGCCCCGGGCCACAACGGCCTTGGCCATCTCGAAACCGAAACCGCTCGAACCGCCGGTCAGAATCCCGGCCTTGCCTTTCAGGTTGGATTCGAATGCGCTCATCGCTTTCACTCCTGTGTTAGTGTTGCTTCGGCAACGTAGATAGGTAGCATGCCACATCCCCCCGCACCCCGGCAACGCCGAAATCGCAGATGACAGCTATCGAAAGCAAGCCGTCGGTGCCCGAGGGCACTGGGATCCACCCGGCGCCCATCCACGGCAGATCGGTGCCACCCCATATTTGCCCTTGACCCCCACGGTCGGTGTAGGATATTCCATGCGAGTTCAGGGGTACGGCGTGAGCGGCGGGTAAGCCGGCTCGCGCAGGGTCCTGCCGAGGTTCCGGCGGGCCCGGCATTTGGATCGTCGCGCGGCCCCCAAGAGCAAATGTCTGTCCGGGCGGAGAAAGTCCTACTGGAGGATGAGCGATGGCTGACAGGAAGATTCTGTTGAGCGAATCCGACTTGCCGCGCCAGTGGTACAACGTTCAGGCGGACCTGCCTACACCAATGGCGCCACCGCTCCATCCGGAAACGAGGCAGCCAATTGGTCCCGAGGCGTTGGCACCCATCTTCCCGATGGAGCTGATAAAGCAGGAAGTCACCCCCGAGCGCTGGATCGAGGTGCCGGGCCCGGTTCGAGAGGCCTACCTGATCTGGCGCCCCTCGCCGCTGCGCAGGGCCATTGGTCTGGAGAAGTTCCTCAAGACCCCCGCGCGCATCTACTACAAGGATGAAAGCGTCAGCCCGGCCGGCAGCCACAAGCCGAACACTGCTGTGCCGCAGGCCTACTACAACAAGCAGGCGGGCGTCAAGCGCCTCAGTACCGAGACCGGCGCAGGCCAGTGGGGCAGTGCGTTATCGTTTGCGACCAACATGTTTGGCCTCGAATGTAAAGTCTACATGGTGAAGGCCAGCTACAATCAGAAGCCCTATCGCCGGCTGCTGATGGAGGTCTGGGGCGCCAGCGTCGTGGCCAGCCCGAGCAGGGACACCGAGGCGGGACGAAGATTTCTCGCCGAA
>JBEKVL010000625.1:0-4373 GCA_049514055.1 Tepidisphaeraceae bacterium
CGCTGCATTCCCACGCCACGCGCGAAGACATCGAGGTTCCCGCGGATTTCGTGCTCCTTCAGATTGGCTATGTCGCGGACATGACGCTCGCCCGCATGGCCGGCGTCGAATTGCGGGAACCGGCCGAAACACCGGCGTTCGACCCGAAGACCATGGAGACGAACGTAAAGGGCCTGTACGTCGCCGGGACGGCCATCGGGGGCACGCAGGAGAAGTTCGGCGTCTTCCTGGAGAACTGCCACGTGCATGTCGGGCGGATCGTGGCGGCCCTCACCGGGCAGGAGCCGCCCCGCGAGGTCAGGTCGCTCTTGCCGTCGGAGGTGTGAGCGCATCGAGCATGGCCCGGGCCTTCACGAGCGTCTCCTCGTATTCCTCCGCCGGGACCGAATCGGCAACGACGCCACCGCCCACCGCCACGTATGCCAGTCCGTCCTTGATGACGATCGTGCGGATGGCGACGTTCAGTTCGATCGTCCCGTCGGCCGCCAGCAGCCCGATCGCCCCGCAATACGGCCCGCGCCGCGTACGTTCCAGTTCCTCGATGATCTGCATGGCGCGGATCTTGGGCGTACCGGTGATGGAACCGCCCGGGAAGGTCGCCCGCAACAGATCGACGAAGCCCACGTCAGTGCGTAATATGCCTTCTATTGTTGCCACGCCGTGATAGACCGTCGGATGCGATTCGATGACCCGGCGCTGGGTCACCCGCACCGACCCGATCTCGCAGACCCGGCCCAGGTCGTTGCGCTCCAGGTCGACGATCATGTTCAGTTCGGCCTGGTCCTTCACCGAGTCCCGCAGTTCCAGCGCCATCCCCGGCTGGCGTGGCCGCGTCCCCTTGACCGGCCGGGTGACGACCCGCCGGTCGGGCGCAACGTGAAGGAACAGTTCCGGCGAGTTGCACACCAGCGCCAGATCGCCGTAGTCGAGCATCGCCCCGTAATCCGCCGGCGTACGTTCCAGCAGGCGGCGGTAGACCTCGAGGGGCCGGTGCCGCAGACCAAGGCGGAAGCGCTGTGACAGGTTGACCTGGAAGATGTCCCCGGCCGCGATGTACTCGGCCGCCACCGCGACGGCCGACTCGTACTGCGCCCGCGTGAAGTTCGATGCGGCCGGGATATGCCACATCGGCGAGGCCGTTCTTCCGGGCAACGCGTAGCCCGGGCCGCCTGATGCTGCCTGGCCCTCCGGGTTCTGATCCCCAAGCCACGGCCGTCCCGGCTGTGCCGGGCCCGTGTCCGAACGTCTCGCCACCGCATCGTGGAAGGTGAAGACGAACAGCGGCAGTTGCAGTTCGTCGGCCGCCGTCGCCGGCAGTTCCTCGAAGAATCTTCCCAGATCGTACGACAGGAACCCGATCCATCGCCCGCCCGGCGGGGCGCTGCGGATGTGGTCGCTCATCCACCGCAGCGCCTCCAGCGGATCGTCCCAGGTTCGCGTTGGCTCGCCCGCCCCGTAGAGCGTCGTGAGCGGCGGGCTTCCCTCGCACCGCAACACCATGCGCGCCCCGCTCTGCGGCGAGCACCACAGCCCCGGCGCCGGCCGCGACGAATCCAGGAGGATGGCTGGTGACAGATGCATTGCACAAACGGCAAAGCGCAAACCACGGATTCCACGCGACCTGTGACAGGTCCCGCTCAATCGTTCGTCTGCCTCACCTCAGTCGGCTCGAATCTCCGGGCTTCTTCGGGCCGGGCATCGATGAGCGATCCGAACTTGAGCAATTGCGGCCAGATCGCCGCCGTCGCGATGACGGTGACGATGCTGCCGATCCCGCCGAACACGGCCGATCCCACCGGCCCGAACCAGTGCGCCGTCACGCCGGATTCCAGCCCGCCGAGTTCGTTGGAGGCGCCGATGAAGATGTTGTTGACGGACGACACCCGTCCGCGCATCGCATCCGGTGTCAGCATCTGCACCAGCGTGTGCCGCACCACCACGGAGATGTTATCCACGGCGCCGATGATGAACAGCATCGCGAAGGACAGCGCGAAGTTCCGCGAGATTCCGAAGACGATCGTGCAAAGCCCGAACCCGGCCACCGCCAGCAGCATGGAGCGCCCGGCCCGTTTCATCGGCGGCAGGTGGGCCATGATGATCGCCATGACGAACGCGCCGCTGGACTCGGCCGCCCGCAGCCATCCGTAGCCGGTCGCCCCGACGTGGAGGATGTCCTTGGAGAAGACCGGCAATAGATACACGACGCCGCCGAGCAGCACGGCGAACAGGTCGAGGCTCAAGGTCGCCAGCACGATCTTCGTGCTCCAGACGAACTTCAGGCCCTTGGCGAGCATGCTCAGCGCGGCTTCTCCGTGATGGACCGGTATCTCATTTTCGGGAAGGCTGAGGGCGATGGCGGCGTATGCGATCGAACAGCAGGCGTCGATGATGTAGACGGCCTGTACGTTCCAGGCCAGCACCAGCCCGCCGATGGCCGGCCCGAGCATGGCGGAAAGCTGGAAGAAGCTCGCGTTCCAGGTGACCGCGTTGGGGAACACATCCGTGGGCACCAGGTGCGGCAGGATGGCCGATCGCGAGGGCCTGCCCAGCGTGAGACAGCAGCTCAGGGCGAGCATCACCAGGTAGACCCAGCCGACGTGTGCCCGATGGTAGGAGATCAGGGCCAGCGTCAGCGAGCAGATGGCCGCCCCGAGGCAGCCCAGCGACAGGATCTTCCGGCGGTCGAAGCGGTCGGCCAGAATCCCGCCCGGCAGCGCCAGGAACACCAGCGGGATCACCTGGATGCCGGCGACGTATCCCAGGGACAGTTCCGAATGTGTCCATCCGTATACTTCCCAGCCGATCGCCGTGGCCGTCATCATCTGTCCGATGACCGCCGCCATCCAGCCGACCGTGAACAGCCGATAGGCCGGATAGCGCAGCGACGAGTACGGGTCGTGCCCGGCCGGCATGGCCGGAGGGAACGCGCCGGCCCCGGCGGTTTGCGGCTGCGGATCGTCACCAGAGGGGTTACTCATTGTCCAGAGTATATCCGGCGGCTGCAAAGCCGGCGAATCGTGCTTTACTCCTTCGGCGCCTGATACGTGATCTCCACTGTTGCCGTCCCGTTGGCCGGCACGTTGACGGTCTGTTCGATCTCCCCGAACTTCTCGTGCCAGGCAACCAGTGTCCACTGCCCGGCCGGCGCGTCCTTGATCTCGAACGTGCCGTCGGCCGCGCTCACGGCGAAGCATGGGTGATCGAACACGGCAATGTACGATTTCATCCACGGGTGTACATCGCACTTGACCGGAAAGATCTCCGCTTCCTTCATCCTGAAATGCCGTGTTTCCGGCCGGGGCATGCCGATGTTCACGGGCGGGTTCCTCTCCGTCACCATGTGTACGTTGTGAATCGTCGGATCGGAGTTCCTCACGTCCAGCGGCTGGCCCACCTGCACGGCGAGCACATGCGGCGTGAACCGGCACTTGACCTGGTCCAGCACCACCGTATCCGTGCGGTCCTTCCCGGCAGGGGGGCAGTCGCGCACCGACAGCACCACGAACCGCAGGTTCCGCTGCGCATCCTGCACGACGGTTTCGTCGACCAGGTCGTTCGGCCCCAGCTTGCAGCAATCGTCCGGGATCGGCGCCGGCTTCTTGTCCCACCCGAGCAGTTTCACACGCCCCTTGATTGTCCCGAACCCGGTTGGCGGAGCGGCGGACGTCTTCTTTGCCGGCTGGCCGCCGGATGTGGCGGGCTTGTCGCGGTCACATCCGCTCATGGACAACAGCAGCACGCAAAGGACCGCCGCAACTGAGAACTTCGTGATCATCGTTTGTCAATCATCAGGAAACCGAGCAGCAAAGGCAAGTAGATGACCGAGGCCAGGAACAGCCGCCGGCAGTCCAGTCGCGAGCCGGTGGCCGCTGCTCTGGCGCCAAAGCCCAGGAACGCGGCCCCGAGCAGCACCGCCGCCGTGAAGTACATTCCCCCGGCCATGCGCAACGGTATGACCAGAAGTGTTGCGGGGATCAATGCCAGGCAATAGACCACAATCTGCCGTGACGACGAGGACAAGTCTTCATCAATCACCGGCAGCATCTTGAAGCCTGCGCGCCGGTAGTCGTCTCGATAGAGAATGGCAATGGCCAGGAAGTGCGGCATCTGCCACAGGAAAAGGATCGCGAACAGGCCCAGGGCCTCGGGCGAAAGCTCGTTGCGGATGGCCGTGAATCCCATCACCGGCGGGATGGCCCCCGGCACGGCGCCGACAAGCGTGTTCAGCGTGCTCGTGCGCTTCATCGGCGTATAAACCAGCACGTAACTCAGGAGCGTGAACAGCCCCAGCCCTGCCGTCAGGGCGTTGACGGCAAGCAGCAGCCACGTCAGACCCGCCACTGCCAGCACCAGTCCGAACAGCAGCGCCTCGG
>JBEKVL010000626.1:0-4350 GCA_049514055.1 Tepidisphaeraceae bacterium
CATAGCCCTCGGACGAGTCGATGTATTCCCCGGCCCGCGGCGCCGTGCCCTCATAGAGTTTCTTCCGCAGGTCGGCATTCCATTTGTTGCGGAAATCGGTGACGTCCCCGGAGATCCCCGGCGCGCTGTTCACGCTCCATACCGCCCCGTCGCACCAGGGCTCGTTGCGGATCCGCGCCACCAACTGCCCGGCCTCATCGTGGTGGCCGCTCGTCAGCAAGGCCCTGGCATTCGCGTCCCCTTTATCGGCCAGGGCTTTGGCATTCGCCAGCGCCGCTTCCGGCGTACGCGGCAACTCGCGCGGCATCTTCATCCACCAGGTCATCGGCTCCGTGTAGCGGAAGGTGAGAATGTCGTGGGCCGCGTCCCATGCCGGTTCGTCGTTGCCCTCCTTGAACCGGAACCCGAAGTCCTGCCACCCCTGCACCGAACTGATCTTCGTAAACGGCATCCACAGCCCCTGCTTCTCGATGCGCGTGCGGAACACATGTGGTGCCAGTTCGTAGTAGCGGGCCATGGCCGATCGCAGTTGCCATGCGGCGTCGAAATCAAACGTGCAGAAGCCGACCTCGGCCGGGGCCTTCTCCGGCGTCAACCCGATGTCAAACGCGATGTACAACTCACGAGTGGCCGCCGCATAACCCACCCGGAAAACGGCCGGCCTGTCCAGATCGAGCGCGATCGCCTTCCCCGACTTCCCGTCGCCCACGGCCGCCAGCGGGAACACCGCCAGCCGCCCCTGGAAAAGCTGCGGATGATATTCACCTGGCCCTTTCGCCGGCACCGAACCCCTCGCCCCGGCGAAGTACTGCCACGCCCGCTCATCCAGCGGCCGCGCGTAAACCAGCGTAATCGCCCGGTCGCGCCCGGTCGTATCGGCCACCTTCACGCGCTGCAGCACCGCATCCTTCTCCCGATCCGATTGCGACTCGATTCGAACACCCAGCGCCTCGCCGCCTTCCACCGGCACGAAATCCGACCCCGCCGCCACATCCCGCACCAGAAACCCCTCGCGCGACGCATCCGGCAGAATCGGCTGCCCATCAAACATGCCCGCCCCGGCCGGGATCTCCAGTTGCTGCAACCGCATCTCGCGGAAGAACGCCTTCCCGGAATGCTGCCGCAACAACAGGTAAAACTCCAGCCGCTTGATCGGCTTCTCCGGCAGGATGCGCACCGTCCGCCTCTGCCAGCCGTGCGTGCCGGTGGCAAACGACGCAGACTGTCCCCACAAATGCGTGCCATCCGTGAAGATCAGGTCGAGATAGAGCGAGTAATCCGGGTCGGCCGATCCGCCGACGTTCTCCGCCCGGCTGGCCGCCGACGCCACGATCGGCAGCGGCTCGGTCTGATTCAGGTCGATGCTCTGATGCAGCCCGGAGCGACGATCGATGCTCGCCGCGTTATCGCAGACAAACGCCTCGCCGTCGCGCCCGAACCCCTCCACATATCCGGCCCATCGATCCCCGTTGAGCAAATTTCCCCGCGCCTCATCGGCCCGGATGATCTTCCGCGGCCCGGCGGCCAGGCACGCGAGCATCAGGCAACACAACACCAGCACAAGACGATGGTTCATGGCGACCTCCGGAATGTCGGCTATACTACCCGGCATGTGGGCACTATACCGCCGCCGGTTCATAACCACCCAGAGCTTCATCCTCGGCGTCTGCCTGGTGATGCGGTTCTACTTCGGCAAAACCTGGCTGCTGGTGGGGATTTGCTTCGTCGTGATGCAGGTCTTCAGCATCGTCGGCGCCGCCTGGGGCGACACCCTGGCAAAGCGCATCGAGCAGTCCAAAGACGAGCTGCCGCTGAACCGAAAGTGAGGCCGGCTGCTGCCGGAAACTCGACACTCGAAATCCGAATTACGAATGAAACTCGAATGTCGAATCACCAAATGCAGACCTCGCACACTGAGTCGATCCGACCTTCGTCATTCGTGCTTCGAGTTTAATTCGTCATTCGAATTTCGAGTCTCGTCATTTCGCCGGTCCCCCGGCGTCTCGCTGATCGTCTCCTTGGGCCGCCGTCCGTAGACGTCTTGCCTCCACCAACTTTCTTTCTCCGCCGCTTTGTCCGCCAGCACCTGGCTGATCGTCTCCTTGCGCCGGTGACGCCAGACGAGATAGAGGACCACCAGAATCGCCGCCGCCAGCAGACCCAGCGTGATCCAGTGCTTGTATGGCTCGGCCCGCTTCATGATTGTGGCCGGGTCGCCGATCCACTTGGCACCCCACCAGCCCAGCCAGATCCAGATCCCGCCGCTGACCAGCGCCGCCAGCCCGTCGGCGATGATGAACTTGATGAAGTTGTAGCGAATCGTCCCCGCGGCCACGACCATGGCGCCCCGGATGCCCGCGAACAACCGGCCAACCGCCACCACCCAGATGCCGTATTTCTCAAACAGCTTCTCCGCCTGCCTGATCCTCGCCTCGGTCACATGTTTGCCCACAAACGGCGCCCGCGTGATGTTCATCCCGTAGCGCTTGCCCATGTTGTACAGCACGCAGTCGCCCCCGATGATCCCGCACCAGGCCAGGATGCATACCCACACCAACTGCATCTTGCCGTGATACACGAACACCCCGGCCATCAACAGCGGAACGTCCTCCGGCAATGGCACCCCCAGCCCGCACGAAAACAACAGCCCGAACAAAACAACATACCCCCCCGCCTCAAACCACCGCTGCACATGATTGGTCACGTCGAACGCCGCCAGATACGAGTAGTTCCACAACCTCATCCCGTGTCCTCGGTAGGGTGGGCACTGCCCACCATCTGACGCCGGAGGCGGGCAATGCCCACCCTGCAACCACCAACTATATATAGTACATCTGCTGCGCGCTCGCCAGCCTCGACACCTGCTCCATCAGTTCCTCCAGCGTCATCGCGTCCAGCACCCGGTCGGTGGCGTCGGTCAGCCGCTCGTTCAGCAAATGCACCGCCACCTCGCCCGGCGACCTCTCCGCCCGCGCCGCCGGCTCCTTCACCGTCAGCCGACCCTCCAGCCGCCGGATGATCTCGCCCACACTGATCTCCCGCGGCGAACGCGACAGCCGATACCCCCCGCCACTCCCCACCTTGCTGTCCAGAAACCCGCCCCGCCTCAACGCCAGCAGAATCGACTCCAAAAACTTCGTCGGCAGGTTCTCATGCTTCGAGAGATCCATCGACTGCACATAGCTGCGCGGCCACAACCGCGCCAACTGCACCACCGCCCTCAATCCGTATTCGGTTCGTTTCGATAACTTCAAACAGTGTCTCCCAACAAATCCTATCAAAATAGTACGCAAACCCCGTGCCCTGTCAAATCCAGTGCCGCCAGTGCCCTCACTGGCGGAAAACCGAGGGACGAACCTGCCGGTGAGGACACCGCCAGCACCAAATGCAATGGCCCTCCTGGCGGATTCCGGAACATGCCGACAACGCCGGACTCCGCCAGTGACGACACCGCCGGCACTTTTTCCTGAATAACTTCCACCCTTCTTATGGATTACTATGATTAACCATGCTCCACCCCATTCAATATTCCGCCCTCCTCGCACTGCTCTGTCTGTGCGCTCTGCCACACCCCGCCTCCGCCCAGGAACGCCTCACCGGCCAGCTCCTGCTCAACACCACCGCCCTCAAACCCGGCGGCGATCACGTCGCCGCCGTCGTCTTCGATATCGCCGACAAATTCCATGCCCAGTCGCATAAGCCCCTCGACGAATTCGCCGTCCCGTTCGACGTCGCCTTCGACAAAACCCCCGGCCTCACCCTCGGCAACATCCAATTCCCGCCCGGCATCGTCCACGAGTACAAAGCCCTCGGCAAAATCAGCGTCTACGAAGGCCACACCGTCATCTTCGTCCCCATCAACGTCGACGCCTCCGCCAAGCCCGGCCCCATCACCCTGTCGGCCGAACTCTCCTACCAGATCTGCGACGACAAGGCCTGCTTCCAACCCGAAGACAAACCCGTCACCCTCAAAACCGAAATCGTCCCGCCCGGCCAGGATGTCCAGCCCGCCAACCCCGAAATCTTCAAATCCTACAAACCCGGCCCGGCCACCAAACCCGCCGCCGCACCAACCGCCCCGACCGTAACGCCCAAACCGCCCCAGGCCCAACCGCCAGTCGTCTACGGAAGTGAATACAAACCAGGCTCGGTACTCGGCGCATTCGGCCTCGCCTTCCTCGTCGGCATCATCTTCAACATCATGCCCTGCGTGCTCCCCGTCCTGCCGCTGAAGATCATCGGCTTCTACGAAGTCTCCCAGCACAACCGTAGCCGAACCGTCTTCCTCGCCGGCATCTTCAGCATCGGCGTCATCGCCGTCTTCATCCTCCTCGCCCTGCTCGTCCCCGT
>JBEKVL010000627.1:0-4316 GCA_049514055.1 Tepidisphaeraceae bacterium
GGAAGATCACACCGCCAAGGAGAACGACCATGCGGCCCAATGAGCGAGCGAGCGAGAATCACGACGAGCTATTCCCGGGCCACGTCTCCACTTTGGCGGTGGCGGACCCCGAACTGATTGAAGTGTTCGACAACTTCGCATTCGACGAGGTGCTGCACGACAGCAAGTTGGACAAGAAGACGCGTCTGATGGTCCAGCTCGCCTCGATGATCGCCTCCCAGGCGTTGCGAGAATACCGCGTCATGCTCGGTGCGGCGCTCAATGTCGGCGTGACGCCAATCGAGATCAAGGAGATTGTGTACCAGGCAGTCCCCTATGTCGGCATGGCGAAGGTCTTTGACTTCATCCACGCGACGAACGAGCTGCTCACCGAGCGGGGCGTCGCGTTGCCCCTGCCGGGTCAATCCACGACCACCCCCGCGACGCGTGCCGAGAAGGGTTTGGTGGTGTCGAAACAGATTGTTGGGAGCGAAGTAATCGAGAAGCTCTACGCCACCGCGCCCGCCGATCAGCAGCACATCCAGCGCCTGCTGTCGGCCAACTGCTTCGGCGACCACCTGACTCGCACCGGCATCGACATGCCGACGCGCGAACTGCTCACCTTCAGCATGCTCGTCTCGCTCGGTGGCTGCGAACCGCAGGTCAAGGGCCATGTCGCTGCGAACTTCAACGTGGGCAATGATCGCGCACGGCTCATCGACGTCTTGACGCAACTACTGCCATTTATCGGATACCCTCGCACGCTGAATGGGCTCAGGGTCGTCGATGAGGTCACCGCGTCCAGCACGACAAGTGCTGTGGTATCGAACAGCAAGGAGCCGTCATGACCAATCCCCGCATGACCGTGTTGGTTGTCGGTGCGACCGGCAGCATCGGCCGCCTCGTCGTCGATGAAGCGCTCCGCCAGGGCCATGCCGTGCGTGCCCTGGCGCGTAACCCCGACAAGGCGAGTCAACTGTCCTCCCAAGCGCAAGTGGTCCTCGGTGACGTCACCCGACCCGATGCGCTTTCCCGTGCGGTCGACGGTGTCGACGCCATCGTGTTCACGTTGGGTTCTGACGGTGCCGGCACGGTCGGGGCGGAGAGCGTTGACTATGGCGGCGTGCGCAACGTCCTGGCTGCGCTGGGTTCGAGGAAAGCGCGCATCGCACTGATGACTTCCATCGGAGTTACCAACCGCACCGGCACTTATAACCGGTCCACCGAGGCCCATGATTGGAAGCGGCGCTCGGAGAGGCTTGTGCGCGTCAGTGGGTTGCCGTACACGATCGTGCGACCCGGCTGGTTTGACTACAACGGTTCGGACGAGCACCGACTCATCCTCCTGCAGGGTGATAAACGCCAGGCTGGCGATTCCAGCGATGGCGTCATTGCACGACAGCAGATCGCCGAGGTTCTGGTCCGCAGCCTCAGCTCGGATCAGGCGTTACGCAAAACCTTCGAGCTCATAGCGGTCACCGGCCCGGCACCGGACGACTTCGATGCATTGTTCACGGTGCTCGAGGAGGATCCCAATGGCGCGCTGGACGGTGTGCATGACATGGCGAACATGCCGCTGGAAGATGAACCACAGCGCGTGCGAGACGACCTGGATCGGCGAGCCCGCACCAAATTATCACGGCCTCCTGAATCGAAGTAACAAATAACCGGAGAACTCAGGATGTCACAGCGAACCTGGTTCATCACCGGCGTCTGCAGCGGTGCGTTTCAGAGAATCCAGCAAGTTTCTTTCAGAATTGTCCTATCGCTCGATTCACGCTCTACCGCAAAGTCACGCGTACATGCTAAGATACGGCTTGTGCCTTTTCTCTCTTGCCATCAAGGAGATTCGTCCATGAAATACTGTGCTTGGTTTCAGGCATTGCTCCTGCTCAGTGCGACCGTCTTCGCCGCAACACCGGAATCGTTTGACTGGCCGCAGTGGCAGGGTCCCGACCGGAATGGGGTCTCCAGGGAACGCGGCCTGCTCAAGGAGTGGCCGAAGGATGGCCCAGCGCTTGCCTGGAAGACCAGGGGACTTGGCGGCGGCTACAGCGCTCCGTCCGTCGCCGCCGGGCGGATCTTCGGCATGAGCAATCGGGGCAACAACGAAGTCATCTGGGCCTTGTCGGAGGCGGATGGCAAGGAACTCTGGGTGGCGCAACTCGGGCCGGCGATCCGGCAAGGGATGCAGCAGGGAATCGAGGGACCAGGGTGTACGCCGACGGTCGATGGCGACCTGCTCTACGTGGTGGGCCTGGGAGGTGACCTGTCTTGCCTGCAGGCCAAAGACGGCAAGATCGTCTGGCAGCGGAGCTTCACTCGGGATTTTGGCGGGCGCGTGCCAACCTGGAGGTTCAACGAATCGCCGCTCGTTGATGGTGACAAGGTCATCTGCACCCCCGGCGGCCCGGACGCGATGCTGGTGGCCCTCGAAAAGTCGACCGGCAAGACCATCTGGAAGAGCCAGATGCCCGGCGGCGCTGCTGCCGGCGGCGGTGCCGGTGCGCCCGCCGGCGGCCGCGGTGGTCGCGGCGGCGGTGGTGGCGGCGGCGGTTCCGGAGCGGCCTACGCCTCGGCTATCGCCATCGACTTCGAGGGGCAGCGCCAGTACGTGCAACTCACCGCGAAGGCACTCATCGGAGTCGCGGTGTCCGACGGCAAGTTTCTCTGGCGCTATGACAAACCCGCCAATCGCATGGGCATCAACTGCTCCACGCCAGTTTATCAGGACGGCCAGGTGTTCGCCGCCTCGGCCTATGGCGCGGGCGGTGGGTTGGTGAAACTGAGCAAGGACGCAAACGGTGGCGTCAAGGCCGAAGAAGTCTATTTCACCAGCAAGATGCAAAACCACCACGGCGGCATGATCCTCCTTGACGGCTGCCTGTATGGTGCCAACGGGGGCAACGAAGGGGGCAATCTGATCTGCCTTGACTTCAAGACGGGCAACGTCCTGTGGGATGGGCGCGAGGTCGCCAAGAGCCAGACTCCAAAAGGTTCCATTCTTCTGGCCGATGGACGCATCTACTATCACACCGAGCAAGGCGCCACGCTTTTGATTGAACCGAACCCAAAGCAATACATTGAGCGTGGCCGCTTCGACCAGCCTGACCGCAGCGACAAGCCGGCCTGGCCGCACCCGGTTGTCGCCAACGGCAAGCTATACCTGCGCGATCAGGACGTGCTGCTCTGTTACGACGTGAAGGCGAAGTAAGGTGACCCATGGAAATCAAACGAAACGGTTCGCGGCCTTCCGGCAAGGGACCGGCAGATTGGTTCACCGGCACGGTTCGGATCGATCCGCTCTTCGATGCCCCCGAACCGGCCCGCGTGGGTGGGGCCAGTGTCACCTTCGAGCCGGGTGCCCGCACCGCATGGCACACGCATCCGCTTGGCCAGACGCTGATCGTGACGGCCGGCTGCGGCTGGGCGCAGCGCTGGAGCGGGCCGGTCGAAGAAATCCGGCCGGGCGATGTGATCTGGTTCCGGCCCGGCGAAAAGCACTGGCACGGCGCAACGGCCACGACCGCGGTGACGCACATCGCCATTCAGGAGAAGCTTGACGGCAAGGCCGTCGAATGGATGGAGAAGGTTACCGACGAGCAGTACCGAAAGTGATCTGAGACGAGACAATCCAACAGGATCATCAATCCACGTACAAGACAAGGGCTTCGACTTCATCCTCGATGCCGTGGCCGCCCAACACGACATCTGTAAAGTACCGCTTCTCGATCGACATGGCGTCGCTCAAGTCGGGTGCATGACGAGATGGGCGGGCTCAGGCGTGGGAATGTTGGCGGTTCGGTGCCGGCGGGGTGGGCGGCACGAAAAGACACTTTTGGCCGCTCGTGGGTCCAGGGGCTGGAGATTCAAGTACATACGGTTCATGTGGTTACAAGGAATCCGGTGGTTTCCGGCCGCCTGAAAGAAGGTGTCCTGATCCCCGTCCCAAAGCCGTTCTGATCCCCGTCTCAAAGCCGTCCTGATCCCCGTGCCAAAGCCATCCCAAGGACAGTCCCGATGGGTTTGGCGGAGTCCCGTTGGGTCAGGCGCTGGGAAATGACGAAATTCGAAACTCGAATGACGAGTTGATTCGAAGATGCCATGATGGGCGCGGAGGGGGCGCGGACGAGGCGGTGTGTGGGTTGTTAAAGAAGCGGTCCGCCGGCGCGGGCCGAGAAGGCAAGCCCTTCTATATATACCGGCGGCGCTGCGCGCCCGGCGGGGTTGGCGCGCAGCGCCGGGAGCGGGAAAACGGGTTTGATGCTGGACAGGTACGCCGAAAAAAATCGGGGGGATTTTTAGGACCACAACCGTTGCGCGCAGCGCGCGGGAGC
>JBEKVL010000628.1:0-9695 GCA_049514055.1 Tepidisphaeraceae bacterium
AAGCTTGAGGACAAGGATGAAGCACTTCAACAGTGGACGATCGATTGCGGCGGTGATGGTGGCGATGTTGGCCGGGATGACCTGGGCGCAGGACAAGCCTGCGACGGCGCCGGCGAGCCAACCGGCGGCGAAGCCGGCGAACGAGGTTGTGGTCGAAGGGGTTTTGCTGCCTGTCGATCCGTTTGAACTGAAGCTCAAGTTCAAGGCTTATGCGGGCTCGTTGCCGATTGCGAAGGTGGCAGGGCAGTTCGCGACGGTAAGGGCGGGGGATTCGCTGCTGGAGATCGATCCGACGGAGTTCAAGCGGGCGATGGCGTCGGTGGAGTCGGCGGCCGAGACCGCGCGGGCGGCGATGAAGAAGGTGGAGGCGGATGCGGAGATCGGGGCGCGGGCCGATGCGCTGGCGCTGCGGCAGCAGCAGGATGCGCTGAAGCAGGCGGAGGCGAATGTGGGCTATTGGGAGAAGATCGACGGGCCGCATTTCCTGACGCAACTCGAACTGGGGCTCAAACAGTGGCGGGACTCGGTGGAGGACCAGCAGGATGAACTGGATCAGCTTCGCAAGATGTACAAGTCGGAGGAGTTGACCAGCGCGACCGCGGACATCGTCGTCAAGCGGGCGATCCGCAAGTTGGAGCAGACGAAGATCACGCAGAAGATGTACGAGGAGAAGTCGCAGCGGTCGAAGGATCAGGATTATCCGAACCTGAAACAGAAGGTGTTGGACGGACTGGAACAGGCGAAGAACCAGTTGGCCACTTTGCAGGCGACGCAGGAGCAGGCGGCCGTGACGCGCAGGGGCGCTGTGACGGCGGCGCGGGTGGGGCTCGAGCAGGCCGAGGAGAAATTGCGGGACATGAAGGAAGATGAGAAGCTGCTGGCGGTGAAGTCGCCGGTGGATGGCGTGGTGGTGTACGGGACGACGGGCGATGGCGGCTGGCAGGGGGGCGATCCCAAGGGAATGAAGGCCAGCGAGAAACTGGCGGCCGGAGCGACGGCGCTGCGGGTGATTACGCTTGGGAAAATGCGGGTGGAAGGCGTGCTCAAAGAAGATGTGGGATTCAATGTGCGTGAGGGGATGAAGGCGAAGGTGACACTGGCGGTGCTGCCGGGCGTGAGCTACGAAGGCGTCTGTGCGGGGCCGGTCCTGTTGCCCAAGGGCAGTCCGGCGACGCCGTCGTTTGTGTTGACGGTGAACCTGCCGGAGGTGGACAAGCGGCTGCTGCCGGGGATGAAGGCGACCGTGAAGGTTGAACTGGGCGGGAAATAGGGGGTGCGCTATGTGGATATCCCCGGGCATGGAAATGGCTTTGGTGCGTCGGAAATCCGAAATCCGAAACTCGAATGAAATCCGAATGACGAATGCCCAACGCAGCGTTTC
Organism: Tepidisphaeraceae bacterium; assembly: GCA_049514055.1. Taxonomy (GTDB): domain Bacteria; phylum Planctomycetota; class Phycisphaerae; order Tepidisphaerales; family Tepidisphaeraceae; genus JANYKD01. The sequence goes on from JBEKVL010000628.1 coordinate 1,382, forward strand.
GCCATTGGACATTTCTGCTTCGGGCTTGATTCGGTTTTCGGGCTTCGGGTTTCGGCTGTTGGTGGCACTGCTCGTCTTGAACTTGGCCTTTGGTTGTTCCAGCCAACGCAACCTCCCTCGCCTCGATGAGGTCGATCGCGCCATCGCCCGCGGCGTCCAGTACCTTGTGCAGTCGCAGCGGCCGGACGGGTCCTGGGGGGATCCGACGGAGACTCGGGGGTTTGAAGTGTACAGCATGGTGCCGGGCACGCATGACGGAATGCGCGTGGCGACGACGTCGCTCTGCGTCATGGCGCTGCGCGAGGCCGGGGAGCAAGAGGCGCACGCGCGAGGGCTCGATCATCTGCTCAACAATTACCAGGCGAAACGCGACACGGGTGACCTGATCTACAACATCTGGGCGCAGATCTACTGCACGCAGGCCATGGCGGAGGAAATGCGGGTGAATGCGGACCCTCGCATCGCGCAGGTGGCGCGATGGCAGATCGACTATCTGCGTCGCTATGAGACCTACATCGGCGGGTGGAACTACTACGACTTTGTGGCGCAGACCGAAACCCCGAGCATGGGACCGGTGAGCTTCGGCACGGCGGCGGCGCTGATTGCGCTGTACGAAGCCAGGAAGTCCGGGTTGGAACTGCCGCCGAAGATGGCCGAGATGGCCCTGCGGCGGCTGGCGGAGTGCCGCTTTCCCAACGGGGCGTACGGGTACGGGCGCGACTACATGTTGCGGCCGCGACAACCGGCCAATCAGTTACGCGGCAGCGTGGGGCGGATCCAGGTGTGCAACGACGCGCTGTGGCTGTGGGATTCCGGCGGCATCGGGCGCAAGCAGGTGATCGAGGGACTGGAAGTATTTGACCGGGAGCACATCTACCTGGAGATGGGCCGCAAGCGGCCGATTCCCCACGAGGCGTGGTATCAGACTGCCGGCTATTACTACTATTACGATCATTATTACGCAGCGAGGCTGTGCCAGCGATTGGGCTGGAAGGATGCGAAAGATCTCTGGCCGGCCGTGCTGGGGGGGATTCTGCCGTATCAGGAGCCGGATGGCTCGTGGTGGGATTTCGCGATGTGGGGTTACCACAAACCTTATGGAACGGCGTATGCAGTGATGTCTTTGCTGCGATATCGAAACCAACTAATTGAGAAGGAGAAACGATAATGAAACGCGTTCTTGCCGCTGCGGTTTGCACTGTTGCCTCACTGTGGTCCGCCTCTGCGCTGGCCGATGTGAAGATGCCGGCGATTTTCGGCGACAACATGGTCTTGCAGGTGATGGAAGCCAGGACGCCGGTGTTCGGCAAGGCCGACGCGGGTGAAAAGGTGACGGTGAAGTTCAAGGGCCAGGAAGCGGCGGCGACGGCCGACGACAAGGGCCAGTGGAAGGTGGCACTGGACGCGCGCAACGCCGGCCTGGAGCCGGGCGAACTGAGCATCGCCGGGAAGAACACCATCACGTTCAAGAACGTGGTCGCCGGCGAGGTGTGGGTGGCGTCCGGACAGTCGAACATGGAAATGACCGTGCAGAGTTCCAAGGAGTTCGACAAGGAGAAGGCGGCCGCCGATTTCCCGCAGGTGCGGATGTTCACGGTGAGGAAGGCCGTGTCACTGACGCCCGTGGCCGATGTGCAGGGCCAGTGGGAAGTCTGCACGCCGCAGGTGGTCGGGCATTTCTCGGCCGTCGGCTACTTCTTCGCCCGCGAACTGAACCAGCAGCTCAAGGTGCCGGTGGGCGTGATCCATACATCGTGGGGCGGAACCCCGGCCGAGGCCTGGACCAGCCAGGAGGCGCTGCTGGCCGATGAGACGGTGAAGTCGATCTGGACTGACTACGAGAAGTATCAGGCGAACTACCCGGCCATGGAGGCCAGGTTCAAGGAAGCCGTGGAGGCATGGAAGGCGGCCGGTTCGGCCAGGGACAAGCAGCCGCGCGGCCCGTCGCCGGTCGTCGGCCCGAATTCTCCGGCCAATCTCTACAACGCGATGATCGCCCCGATCGTCGGCTACGGCATTCGCGGGTCGATCTGGTATCAGGGCGAATCCAACGCCGGGAAGGCGTATCAGTATCGCACCCTCTTCCCGACGATGATCAAGGACTGGCGTACGCGCTGGGGCCAGGGTGATTTTCCGTTTTACTTCGTGCAGCTTGCGAATTTCATGGGCAAGGACGCGGAGCCGAACAACAGCGCCTGGGCCGAGCTGCGCGAGGCGCAGACCATGACGCTGAAGTATCCCAATACGGGCATGGCCGTTATTATCGACATCGGCGACGAGAAGGACATTCACCCCAAGAACAAACAGGATGTGGGCAAGCGGCTGGCACAGTGGGCGCTGAAGAAGGACTACGGCAAGAATGTCGTCGAGAGCGGCCCGCTGTATGACACGATGGCCGTCGAGGGCAATTCGATCCGCCTGAAGTTCAAGTACCCCGGCGGCGGCCTGGTCGCCAAGGGTGACAGGCTGACGGGCTTCGCCATCGCCGGCGAGGACAAGAAATTCGTCTGGGCCGATGCGAAGATCGACGGCGACAGCATCGTGGTCAGCAGCCCCAAGGTCGAGAAGCCCGTGGCCGTGCGCTACGGCTGGGGCAACAATCCAGACTGCAATGTCTACAATAAGGCAGATCTGCCGATGAGCCCGTTCCGCACGGACGAGTGGCCGGGCGTGACGGCGCCGAAGAAGTGATTTCGGGCGTCCGTGGGCCGTGGTCAGTAGTCCGTGGGCACGAAACTGTCCAGATGTGCTTACATCAAGCCGGCCGTATGCAGCCCCGGTCAGGGGCGACAGGTAATAGCCCATGGCGCAAGCCACTAGTATCTACACATCTTCGGCGGCAGATGTTGCCGATATAAGGCCGCATGTGTATCAAACTGCCGGACACGGAAGTCCGGCTCAAGAAACGGTATCATCGTCTGGTCGTGTCCCATCGTGGCCGCCGGCATTCATCTGCCGCCTTCCCTGGGCACGCCCTTCGCCGCCACCCAGGCGGCCTGGCGGTTCTACTCGAATGAACGGGTTAAACCGCCCCAACTGGCCGGGCCGCTGATCGAGTGCGCCCGCCAGAGCATTGCCCAGGCCTGCAGTGACTGGGTGCTGGTGGTCATGGATTGGAGCAACTTGCATCTGAAAGACCACGACACCAAGAAGGATCGCGTGGAACTGGCCCAGTCCCAGGATCTGGGCTACGAACTGCTGACCGCCCTGGCCCTCAGCGACCGCGCCGGCGAGCCCCTGGCCCCGCTCTGTCTGGAGATGCGGGCGGCCAACGGGGTGCATTCCACCCGCTTTGATCAGCCGTTCGAGGCCCCCTCGGTGCTGGACGGCCTGGAGCCGGTGATGAAGCACGTCGGGACACTGGACTTGGGCAAGCCGGCCGTATTCATCATCGACCGCGAGGCCGACTCGGTCGGCCACTATCGCCAATGGAGTGCCGGCAACCAGCGGTTTCTGGTCCGCGCCGATGATGATCGCCTGGTCAGGTACGACCTCAAGGAACAAACCCTGGGCGAGGTGGCCGACGAACTCAAGCGGCAACGCCGGTTCGTGGCGACCACCGAGGTGCTGTTTGAAGGCAAACCGGCCGTGCAGTTCGTGGCCGAAACGACGGTGGTGCTGCACCGTCCGGCCCGTACGCACCGGGTGGACCCCAAGACCGGCAAGGCCAAACACAAGAACGTCGCCGGCAGACCCCTGTCCGTGCGGGTGGTCATCAGTGAGGTTCGCGACCGGCGGGGCAAGGTGCTGGCGCGCTGGCTGCTGCTGACCAACCTGCCTGAGACCGTGAACCCGGCCATTGCCGCCCTCTGGTACTACTGGCGTTGGCGGATCGAGACCTATCACAAACTGCTCAAGGGCGCCGGGCAGCAGCTCGAGTGCTGGCAGCAGGAGAAGGCGGAGCTGTTTGTACGGCGGCTGGCCGTGGCGGCCATGGCCGGGGTGGTGGTGTGGCGGCTGGCGCGCGAGAAAAGTCCGGAGGCCGCGGAGATGCGTGGGGTTCTGGTGCGATTGAGCGGCCGGCAGATGAAACGTGGCAAAAACGCCCGGCCCTTCACCGAGCCGGCGTTGCTGGCGGGGTTGGGCGTGCTGATACCGATGTTGGAGTTGCTCCTGCAGTACGAGGTGCAGGAACTTCGCGATCTGGTCGAGGCCACGCTTCCCGGCATTCTGACCGCGCCGCCAGCGAAATCCCGCCGGCCGCGCCGCAGAAGCGGGTAGATGTGTAGATACCAGTGGCATACGCCGGGCGTCTACATATGACAACGCCACTCCGTGACCGCCCTACGCGGTGGGCAATACGCCGGCAATCACTTATGATGCCGCAAGAAGGTTGGCACACGCATGCCCGACGACCGCTCATCCTCGGTTGCGCCGCACGGCGAGGTGGTGAAACTGGAATACGCCTCCGGGACGGCCGGGGGCGTGGTAACGGAAGAAAATGCAGAGGGCATCCGATTTCTGCTCCCGCGGGGAACCCGGATTATCGCGATTGCCGCCGCATTCGGGCTGGGGGTAACGGTACTTTTTCTTGTTGTTGCCGTGTTGAAGACAATCCACGAGTCGTGGGCGGTATCCCGGGAACTGGTGATATTGATCGCATTCATCGCCGTAACCGCAGGTGTCGCGTTGGCTCTAATACGAAAAACAACTACATGGCGACAGCCGATTGAGATCGGGGCGAACGCTGCGGGACTCTCGGTGGCCATCCCGGACCATGGAGGCGCTGTGTACTTCATGCCAAGGGAACATCTCGAACAGGTGTGGCTCGTTCGCGGTTGGATCCACATCGATTTGAATACCACATGGCGGCTGGTAGTCCAAACGGACGAGGGACTCTATTCAATGGAGTTCGAACTCGCTCGGACTGTGCCGGGCGGGCAAATCGAAGGCCGCTTGAGACATGCCTTGGATCTTCCGAAGAAGAGTCAGCACTCTCCGTCTCGGTTCTTTATGTATTGGTCACTCAAGCGATGGCGCGTAAACCGGCCATCGGCTACGCATACGCAATGATCCACCCCATCTTCACCATCCTCTCCGCCGCCTCGCTGCTCCTGTGCCTCGCAACAGCAAGTCTGTGGTTGCGGAGCTACTACCGGATCGACACGGTCTCATACCCGAGCGATGGGTCGGGACGCCGGGTGCAGTCGATCGCGGGGACGCTCCATTTTGGAGATGCTTCGCAACTCATGTATCCCCGCGGGTTGTGCTGGACAGTCTCACCACTGCCGGGATTCACCCGCGACTGGCAGTGGCTCTACCCCGGTGTGCGACAGCGTGAAAGTATGCTCGGCTTCGCCAGGGTTTGGGGCTCGTACGACCTGGGCCGGGCGTGGGTGAATTACTCGGTTGTCGTCGTGCCGTATTGGCCGCTCGTGCTGCTGTCGGCCATCTGTCCTTTGATGTGGCTGCTGTTACATTGGTCCCCAAGGAGAGTCTCATGCGAACGATCACAGCCATCCTGATTCTGTTGTGTGCGGCTGCCCAGGCCGAGGTTCCGGTGGCCGGGCCGGCCGTGGCCCAGTGGCAGCCGGTGGACGCCGTCGTGCTCAAGTTCATGGATCGCCTTGACGCCAAAGCGGCCGCCGTTGCCATCGGCGCGGGCGATGGTAAACCCGTGCAGTACTCACGTGGTTTCGGCTGGCGGAATCAGGAGAAACAGAAGCCCACGCCGCCGGATCTCATGTTCCGCATCGCCAGTGTGAGCAAACCATTCACAGCCGCCGTGATCCACGACCTGATCCGCGAAAGGCGGCTGGCGCTGGATACCCGGATATGGGATGTGCTCGATATCCGCCCCAAAGCCGGCGAGCCGGCCGACGCCCGCTGGAAAGACATCACGATTGGACAACTTCTCGAACACAAAGGCGGATTCGACCGCTCCCAGGCGCCGGACCCGATGTTCCGCATGGATCTCGTGCAGAAGGAATTCGCCCTGAAGCGACCCCCGACCGCCGCCGAGGTCGTCGCCTGCAACATGGGCCTGCCGCTGCAATTCGCACCAGGCGAGAAGAGCGTCTATTCCAACTTCGGCTACTGCGTGCTCGGCCGGGTGATCGAAAAGGTGACGGGTAAGAGCTACTACGACAACGTGGCCGCGCGGGTGTGCAAGCCGTGGGGAATCACCGGCATCGCCCTCGGCCAAAGCAAGCCCGGCGAACACGAGGTGAGCTATCCGATCCGCGAGGATGCGTTCCTGATCGAAGTGATGGATGCCCACGGCGGCCTGGTGGCCTCCGCCCCGGCGCTGTGCGAGTTTCTCCAGCACTACTGGATCAGCGGCCTGCCGCGCAAGCCGGGCGCCAAGGGATACACCTACACGTTCTTCGGCTCGCTGCCCGGCACGACCTCGATGGTCCGCCAGCGGCCGGACGGCGTGAACTGCGCCGTGCTCTTCAACGGCCGCCGCGACCGGAGCATCGACGAGGACACCAAGGCGCTGCTGACCGAAATGGACGCGGCCATCGACGCGATTATGAAACCGCGAACGGCGAAGCCGTGACTGAACAGTGGCGCTGATGCTCTAGTCGGTAAAACTCTACATCATTGTCTGTTCGCGATAGAACCCAGCAGCATCGCCACAACCGGGGAAGAACACTTCACGACGAAGTCACCAGGCGGCTTTCGACCAATCCGATGCCCGTGGCGCGCAGACACCACAGCTCTGATCAAAAAGAAACGAAGATACGCCGATCCTTGCGATTCGATTCTGAATACCAGACCCCGCTTCGTGGCTTCGTGTCTTCGTGTTTAATCTTCTTCCATTCTTCCCTCAATCCCCTTGTTCCCTATAGGTGAAGCTACCACCGTTTGCAGCGTAATAATGCGGTTTGTGGCATCTGGTGTGCATCCTTGCGCATCGCCGTGCATGGACATGCAAAGACCACTCCAAACCCCTGTATTCACAGTGTCTACCGCATATCCGGGGTTATCGCTTGGGTTTGCATCGCCGGGCATGGCCGCGTACTGCCGGGCGTAGGTTTTGGTCTGTATTTGGTCTGCGGTTGGATGAGCGTCTGAAACGAATTCGGCGGGAATCGTGGACGTGATAGACAGATGGCGCGTTGTCGGCGTCGAGGTCGGCAGGTCATCGGTATTGCAGTACAACCAAGAGTACCCAGACTACCGGCTGTGGTCTGGACGCAGCCGCCATCAGACGAAAGGGAAAGAACCTGGCCCGCGATCATCTGCGAATACTGGCAGTGACGTTCTGCCTGCTGAGTGTTCTGTGCTCCATCGGTCTCGCGGCCGAGACTGCGGCCCGTGATGTTCAGCCGCTCGAGGGACTCTGGTCCGGGGCCTGGGGGCTCAGGGTCGATCCGGACGGAACTGTGCATCAGCCCGTCATGGCGGAATTACTGATCAAAGAAAACCGCGTCGAAGTGCGTTCTTTCCCCGAGATACCCGATCTCTCGGGGACGATTCGCGTTGACGCTCAGGCCAAGCAAATGCATAGCACGCCCGCCGCCGAGCCGGGCCGGCCGCCCGCGGAGGTGATCGTCTACGGATATGAGGTCACCGATGATCGGCTGACGCTGACAGACAAGGGTAGGCGACGGATCGATTTCCAGAGGCACGGCGTTGTCGATGCGGCATTGGCCAATGTGGCGATTGAGTTGGTTGCGGCGGCCGGGATCAATGACGCGGGAGACCTGCGGGTGACGAAATTCAACTGGCTGCGGGCGGGTCAGGTCGGCCAGACATTTCTTGAACCTCGTGAAGAGAAACTGAAGACCCGTCAGGCGAAGATACTACTGGTGGAAGAAGCCGGATTGAAAGAGATCACCCTCGACCAGGCCCGGCGACTGATTCACGGATCGACGCCGGTTGCGGTAGCCTGGCGGCACGAGGATCGTCCCACGGGCGATCCGTTGTACAAGCTATGGAGTGGCGCTGGGGAACCAGCGCCGGACAGCGGTGCGGTCCTGCGGACGTTCGCACGGATGCTGCGGACGGGAACGCTGGTCTTCATCCTGTCGGCCCGTGAGAACGTCCCTGTGCCCTGAGTCCCGGTCGGCTCATCAGTTGGCCGCCGTCCGGCTCACTCTTCTCGTGACGGGCGTTGGGGCTTCAATCAACTCCACCAGGCCGATGGACTGGGCCAGATCATAGAGGGCGGCGACATCGCCGAAGCCGGCGATGTCGACCGACTGGGGCTGGGGAGGCTGCTGGGCGCCTTGAACGGCGGCCATGATGCGCTCCAGCGAACCGAGATAGACAGTGCGGACGATGCGGGGTTTGCCATCGACGCGGCGGCACTCGCGGGCGTAGTAGTAGGTGCGTCCCTTGATGATTTTGGCGGTCAGGCTGGCCA
>JBEKVL010000629.1:0-4312 GCA_049514055.1 Tepidisphaeraceae bacterium
CGAAGTACCATGCCACGCCCGGATCCTTGGCCGTGCCCGCGCCGCCCAGGTCAAAACGGTTCTTCTTCAGGTCCATGCCCCCTTCAGTCCAGCCCTGAAAGTGGACCACGAGGTGATCCCGCTCCGACACCATGTACTTCTCGATCGCCGCATAAAACCGGCGTTTGTCAGGCTCGTTCCAGACGCCCTGTGTATCGCGCCCGCCGGAATCCCGCCCGAACAGGCAGATGTTGATGGCCGGCTTGTTCTGCGGGAACTTGGGCGGCTCGCCCCCGGCCTCGTCATGCAGAATGACGGTGGCCAGATCGCTACCGGCGACAAGCGCATTCAGCGTGTGTTCGCCGCCTCCGCAACCGCGCGGCAGGTCAGGTGCCACGGACGCCGCGGCTTCCAGACAGGCCAGCACATCCTCCGGCGTCCACTTGATCGGCGCGGTCAGCCAGTTGGCTCGGCCGGGTTCGTGTGCGATCGACAGGATCACGTTGGGACAGTTCTTGAGCTGCGAGGCCACGAGCCGCGTGGCTTCGATGTACGCCTCTCGCGAATCGAGCCTGGGATCCTGGCCGTCAGCACCCATCCGCCGCGGGAAGAAGAGGCACACGATGACCAGCATGTTCTTCTCGCGGGCCGCGTCGATGATCTTCATCATCCGCTCATGCACGCCCGGTTCGGCGAAGGACTTGCCATCGCCGGAGAAGGTCTTCATGCTCTGCCCGGTCGAGCCCTGGTAAGAGACGACAATGGCGTTGACATCGTTCTTCCCGAGCGCGTCGAGGCTTTTGATGAGGTCGGCGGTGTACTCGTCGCGGTTGGCCGCCCCCGCCACTCTTACGCCCCATAACCGCGTCGGCTTGCCGTTGAGAACGAAATGGGTTCCATCGACCTTGAGGCTTTCCACCGCCGCCGGGGCGATCATGGCAAATGCAACCCAGACAACCACACAAACGATTAGCCCATACTTCAACATAAGTTCAGCCTGTCTCGCCGGGATCTCACGCCCTCGCGAATCGAGCCGTGCAGGATAGCAGCCAACCTCCGCCCGTCCAGACCAGAGTGTCCGTGCAACATCGAATCTTCAACATTCTGTCCCAATCCCGATCCTTGGCGTCCCCCGCCAACTCCGTTAGAATCAGGCTCTGTTCCCAGCCTTGCGGCTGTTCGATGTGCTTCAAATTTGCGAGAATATGCTATGCCCTGGTTTCATAAACAAGCTCCCGCCATTTCCCGTCCTGAAATCGAACAAATGTGCCAGCGCACGCTGGACGAAGCCCGTTCACGGATGAAGGTTGACTTCCGCCGCGTGCTGCTGCTTCCGCCCGACCTCACCCGGGCTCACTCCGGGGCCGGCTGGATCACCGAGACGTTCTACAAACTTCTGCCCAGAACCTGCGACATCCACGTTATTCCCACCCTCGGCCAGCATGTGCCCCACGACGAGGCCACCAACAGGTGGATGTTCGGATCCATCCCCAACGACCGCATCCACGCCCACGACTGGCGCAACGGCTGCGCCAACATCGGCACGATCGCGGCGTCCCTCGTGAAAGAGAGGACCGGCGGCCTGGTGGACTGGGACATTCCCGTCCAGGTGAACACCATGACCGTGAAGGAGAAGTGGGACTTCATCATCAACATCGGCCACGTCGTGCCGCACGAAGTGCTGGGTTTTGCCAACCACAACAAGAACTACTTCATCGGCCTGGCCGGCAAGGACATGATCTGCGCCGCGCACATGGCGGCCGCCACCTACGGCATCGAGAACAACCTCGGCAACCTCGTGACGCCCCTGCGCCACTGCTTCAACTACGCCGAAGAGCGTTTCCTGGGGCATCTGCCCGATGTCTATTTCCAGGTCACGCTGCAACGCGATGCCCGGAACCAGCTCGTTCACTCCGGCGCGTTCGTCGGCGACGACCTGGAGACGTACATGATGGCCGCCCGGCTGTCGGCCCGGCAGAACATCATCACCTTCGACAAGGGCGTGAAGAAGATTGTCGCAGTGATGCAGGCGGATGAGTTCAAGGCGACGTGGGTCGCCAATAAGGCCATCTACCGGACCCGTCTGGCCATGGCCGACGGCGGCGAACTGCTCATCATCGCGCCGGGGCTGGAGCGTTTCGGGGAACAGCCCGACGTCGACGCGCTGATCCGCAAGTACGGCTACTGCGGCACGCCGCGCGTGCTCGAGCTCTACAAGAAGAACAAGGACATGCAGGACCTCGCCCACGGCGCGGCCCACCTCATGCACGGCTCGTCCGAAGGCCGCTTCAAGATCACCTACGCCCCCGGCAAACTCAGCAGGCAGGAGATGGAAGGCGTCCACTTCGGCTACGCCGACCTGGACGAAACGCTGCAGCGTTACAATCCCGATAAAATGGAGGAAGGCTGGAACACCATGCCCGATGGCGAGCGGATCTTCTTCATCTCCACCCCCAGCGCCGGCCTGTGGTCCACCAGGGCCCGGCTGGCGGAGCGCGAGGCCGCAAAGGTGTGAGCGCCGGCGTCAGTGGCGTGTGACGGATGGCGGATGTTCCTTCAGCGAGCGCCCTGGGCGGCGACTGGTGCGCAAGATGATGCGACGAGTGCATTCCACGGCCGGTTCGCAACGACCCGTCGATTTGTTCGCTGCGGGAGCGGTCTTCGCTCTGTTGGCATTGGCCATCGGAATCGTGGGGGCGCTGTACATCAGGAATCAAATCGCCGACGCCCGCCGGGCAGCCCAGGATCAGCTTGCCGCGATCGCCGATCTCAAGGTTCGCCAGATTGCCGACTGGTACAGAGAACGCCAGGCCGACGCCGCGATCGTTCGCGATTCCCCAATGTTCGTGGAGCGGATCGAACGGCTTCTGGCCGATCCCAATCGGGACCGGACAAGGCAGCAGTTGCAGACCTGGATGGAAACCCTGCGAAAGGCGGAGCGCTACCACGATGTCGTCCTGTACGACACCAGCGGATCGCCTCTCCTGTGGGCGGCTCCCGGCATGAGTTCCGCGAACACCCCACGCGCCTCTCAGAACCCGCATTTTCAGGCGGCCCTTCTGGCCAGCGACGTCCTGACGACGGACCTCCATCGCTCCCAGTTCGATCCGCAGTTCATCAACTTCTCGCTGTGGATCCCGATCGGGGTCAAGCCCGCGCCGAACACCCCGGCGGACGCAGTGCTTCGACTGCGGATCGACGCCGCCGAATTCCTCTACCCGCTGATCCAATCCTGGCCAACACCCAGCCGCACCGCCGAAACAGTCCTGGTCCGGCGGGAAGGCGACGATGTGGTGTATCTCAATGAGCTGCGCCATCGCGCCCATACGGCACTTACTCTGCGGGAGCCGCTCAATTCGCCGCAACGTGTGCCTGCAAACCTGGCGGTAGTGGGACAGGAAGAAATCGTTGAAGGTCCGGATTACCGGGGCGTGCCGGTCCTGGCGGCAACCCGGATCGTTCCCGGCACACCCTGGTTCATTGTGGCCAAGGAGGACCAGGAGGAGATCTACACTCCGCTGCGCCGCCGGGCGTGGACCGCCGGCATCGTCGTGGGCCTGGTGATTCTGGTGGCCGCGCTGGGCGTGGGTTTGGCGTGGAGACAACGCAACAACCTCTGGCTCCGCCGGCAGATCGGCGAGCGCGAGCGCGCGGAACGGGTCCTGAAAGAGAGCGAGGCGCGGCAAAGAGCGGTCCTGGACAACATACCGGACCCGGCCTGGCTCAAGGACGTCGAGGGGCGATACCTGGCCGTGAACGACGCCTGGTGCCGGTTCGTCGGCAGGGAACGTGCCCGGGTCATCGGCACGACGGACAACGAGTGGCGTCCGGCCGAACTTGCCACGCGGCTCCGGGACGAGGATCGCTCGGTGATCTCGTCGAAACTCCAATGCCGCTACGAGCAGTCGATGGTGCATGCGGACGGTTCGCTCATGTGTATTGATACGTTCAAGGCCCCGGTTTTCAACGCGCAGGGCGAGGTGGTGGGAACGGCCGGCATCGGCCGGGACATCACCGCACGCAAGCAGTCTGAAGAGGTGAGACTGGCCACGATCGAATTGCTGGGCATCTGCAACCAGGCCCGAGACAAGCGTGATTTTCTGGGAAACCTGACGGCCTACTTCCAGCGGTTCACGGGATGCGAGGCCGTCGGGATCAGGTTGCGCGAGGGCGTTGATTTTCCCTATTACGAGGCACGCGGTTTCCCGGCCGAGTTCGTCCGGGCCGAGAACAGCCTCTGCGCGCTGGAGGTGGCCGGACAGCCCGTTCGCGACGGCGCCGGCAACCCCGTGCTCGAGTGCATGTGTGGGAACATCCTCTCCGGGCGTTTCGA
>JBEKVL010000630.1:0-4303 GCA_049514055.1 Tepidisphaeraceae bacterium
TCAGGAGCAGGATGTGGCGGGCGGTCACGCGTTCGAAATCGGGCTTGTGGGCCTCGTAATACGCCTTGATGTCCTCGTCGGTCGCCAGTGAATCCTGGACGCTCTGCAGGAGCAGGCCAACCAGAATGTTGTCCTGCATGACCTGGACCTGCTGCTGGAACTTGGGGCTCTTGTCCAGCCCCTTGGCGCGGGCCTCGGCGGCAAGTATGCGCAACTTGATCAGTTCCTCGGCTGTCTGGCGCTTGCCTTCGCCGCGGGCGGCGGCCTGGGTTTCCGGCGGCAACACGGAAATGAAACTGGCGAAGTCGCCGTAGGTGATCTTCTGATCGCCCATGGTGATTATCACTGTCGACGGGTCCGGCGTCTTGTCGGCCGGGGCGTCTTTCTTATCCTGCGCCACGGCGGCAGAACCAATGGCCAGCGAACCGGCCAGCAGGGCCACAATACGTAATTTGCGGAATTTCAAGGCGTTCTCCTTTTCTGGACTCTGTAAAGCGGGGAAATCTATCGCAGATTTCACTGATTGGCAAACCGCTGCAATGGTCAGACACGCCGGGGCGGCAACCGTTGGGCCGAAGTCGGCAACACGTCTCCGCAAGGCCGGTAGTGCCTGATGTTGCGGAACGACTCCGCGTTTGGAGGTCCGGCTTGAAGCCAGCATCGCCTGTTGTTCGCCTTTTTGCGGCCGTGGTCGGCGTGTCGTTGCTCGGCGCCATCGGCTACCTGCTGAACCTGCTCACATCGTCGAGCCCGGCCCGGCTCGAGCGACTCGCTGATGCCACCGACGCGAACCCTCGCGACCATCGCTCGCATGGGATCGAACCATCGAGGGAATACGGGCTCTCGCTGGCGAGTATCCCCTGGACCCGCAACAGCATAGATCCCGCGGCGACGGAAGTCGAGCGGGCGGTGCAACCATTCGTACACCGCACCGGGGCACGAGCGGCCGTTCCTCTGGCATTTCTCCCGCCGCTCCGCCCGCGACACGACCTGGCAAGGCCGACGGCGGCGACTGTGGCAGCGGCGGAGGTTCCCTGGCGCCGGTTTGCGACACCCGCGGAAATTGCCCGGCAGTCGCCGGTGGCCGTCCCCGCGTCCGATCTGCCCGCGATCAAAGCGCGGCACAATCCCGCCAGGCCGACAGATGCGCTGCTCAAGCCGGCCGAAGTACCGTGGAGCCGCCTGACGTCGATTGCGGAGGTCAAACATATCGAGTTGGCGGAAATGCCGCGATTTGCCGCCAAGCGCAACCCGGCACAGCCGGATCGGGTCATGCTGTCGCCGGCATCCCTGCCGTGGGACCGTGACACACAAAGCTCGCTGCCGGCACATGTCAGCGCCGCGAAAGTTCCGCCGGCGCTCAAGTCTGCGGTGCCGAAGTAAGAGAGGATGATGGAGTTGCCATGCGAAGAACAAAAACCGCTCTTGTCCTGGTTCTTGTGTCGGGCTTGCCGGTGCTCGCGCAGCCGGCGCCGCCCGCTACGAAGCCGGCCGCGCCCGCGACAGCGCCCGTAGTTGCACCCGCCACCCCCGCAGCCGCGCCCGCTGCGAAGCCGGCTGCGCCAGTGGTCGCACCCGTGGCCCCGGCGGCTGTGCCCGTGGCCCCGCCGGCCGCCCCGCCGGCCGCCCCGGCGGCCGCGCCCGCGGTGCAACCTCCCGTGCAACCGCCGACGCACCCGCCCAAGGTCAGACTGGAATCGCAGGCTGTCCAGGAAATACTCGACCAGCTTGCCAGTCCCGACCCTGCCCAGAAGAAGGCCGCCGTCGACGCCATCCGCCAGCGGATGCTGACGCGGGGAATCATGGAATTCCGCTCCAACTTTCTCAAGGCCATGCTTAACAACAAGATGTACAAAGAAACAGTCGAGCTTGCCGACGAGGCGATCCTGTCATCGCCATGGGAAACCCGCTCGGTCGAACAGATTCTCCAGGCGAGAATCAAGGCGCTTCTGGCATTGGGGCAAGCCGAACTGGCATTGTCGGAGTCCAAGAGTCTCTTCAATATTGCCAGCATGTCCGGCACGTCGGAGGCGATCCTGACGACGGCCGAGTGCATCAGTGCCGCCCGGCCCGGTGATGTGGACCTTTTCAACCGCTTCCGCGAGGAGCAGATCGCCGGTGCGGCCGCCGCGATTACCCAGCCGGCAACGCAGCCGGCCAGGTCGCTCCGCAGTTCCGTTCTGGATGGGATCAAAGTTGACTCCAGGCGATACGACGCAGCCCTCGCAAAGTTCTCCGGCGAGGACGGCCAGTCGCTGATGGCCCGCGGCAACCTGTTGTTGCTGGCCGACAGGCCGAAAGAAGCCAAGCCGATCTTCGACCGCATGTACTCGCTGTCGTCGGTCGAGTTGATCGAGGCCAGCGAAGCGCTGGCGCGCCAGATGAAGGCGGAAGACGGCACGATCGGCCGGGCCAACGCCTGGGTGATGTCGATCCGGCCGAAAGTGAAAGCGCCGTGAATGGACGCGACCAATTTCCTGGCAACCTTTTTGACCACAAACCGTCATCATGAGCGTGCTCGCGAGAGCCTGCCCTGAGCGAAGCCGAAGGGGATCCGGCCATGAAGTCCAAAGCCAGGTGCTTCGCGAGTACGCTCAGCATGACAAAACGATTTCGGGAAGTCATTCTGCACCTATGCCCTGCCGATCTCGAAAGGCACGTTCATGAACAACCGTTCCATTACCGTCACCATTGTGCCCTGCTGCCTCCTGGTAATCGGCGCCGTTGCCGGTCTCTTATTCAGCGAATCGCGTGCGAATGCCGCCGGAACGCCGCCAACCTCGCGGCCCGGCGTGTATGCTTTTGATGGGACCATATCGCGGGAGGTGCTGGAGAACTGCCTGTCTCGCTCCATCACGATGGAGGGACTGCTGAATGGCCGGGGCGACCTCGACGACAACATTCGTATGCTCAAGACCACGGGCGCCAAGTTCATCGGCCGCAGCCTCAGACTGCCTGATCCCTGGGCATTTGCTATGAGACTAGTTGGAAGTGTAGAGTCATATTAGTGCCCGGATAGACGTACTGTGTAGCATTGAGCTTTTTGAGGAGATTGGCCACGGCCTGATTGGCCTGCGGGTTGGTCAGGTGGTGGATCGCCACCAGCAGTCGTTGCTGTTCGGACTGGGGGTGGAGGTTGGCGTCGCGACGGAAAAGGTCGCGCACCAGGGGACGGGCGTCATCCACGTACAGCACGCCCGTCGCCTCCGGGTCGGCCTGCATCCAGTGCTGGGCCAAGGCCCCCGACCAGGCCTCCACCCCCGCAGCGTCCGCACCTCCGGAATCCGGTCCAGACCCAGCAGTTTGCCCAACTCTCCCGGCGGTTGGTTGCGGATCTGCTCCGCGGTGCGAATCCGGCACAAGGCCAGGTAGGCCAGCAGCAGGATGATGTGAATCTGCTGATAGAATCCCCGCGGCAACCCCGGCAGTTTGGCCAGGTAGTCAAACAAGCCGTTGGCCGCCAATGCCGGCAAGGCACACAGCACCCCGCCGAAACTGACATCCTTGCAGCGCTGGAAGGTGGACGGCGCCGGTCCTCCTCCCAGGGCCGCCGCCATCCGGCCCACGCTGTCGGTGCAGGCCATCCCCAGGGCCGCCTGGGCGTCGGCCACGCTCCGCTGGCTCTTGTCGGTCTCTACAGCGCCGGCCGGCTCGACTTTTTTTTACCACGCGCAACAGGCCCCGCTTGATGCCCTTGCGCACCGTGTCGGCGTTCACACCCAGTTGCCCGGCCGCCTCCTGATGGCTCATTCCGTCATCCAGCAGCGCTTGCAGCTTCTCAACCACGTCCGGTTTGAGAACCCCGGCCCCGCGTCCTTTCCGCGGCGCGAAGAAGGCCTGGCAGCGCGGCCTGCCTGACCACAACCGTGCATCGCAACCCTTCAAATCAGGCGTTTGCTCCTTTTTCACACACTCGAAAGCCACTCGCAGGGATCAGGATGTCTGGCGGCAAGAATCCGTACCTGTTCGAACTGGATGCGTTGGGTCTGCACTGGATCGGGGAGGTGCCCGGGAACTTCCCCTGCTGGCCGACACTCCCCAAGTACCATTCGCTGCAGGCTCCCTTTGCTTCCAAGCGGGCGGACACCCCCTTCCCCTTGATTGCAAACAGTGACGGCCGGACCAGCCCCCGTCAAGGGTGCGCGTACGCACAAAATCCCGGTCTCCATGAGTACCTGGACCCTCCGGGATTTTGCTCCGCCCTTGACGGCGGCCGCCCCGGCCGTAAAGACGCTCCGCCATCAAGGGGAAGGGAGGGGCATGCGGGCTGGGTTCCGGGAGAGCGAAAAGAATTTTCAGGCGG
>JBEKVL010000631.1:0-4303 GCA_049514055.1 Tepidisphaeraceae bacterium
CGGTGCCGCGGCTGTGTCGTGCGGCCGAGGATGTAAAGCAGGATCGCCGAGAGCACCCCACCGGCCGAAAGCAGCGTGCCCAGCGATCCCTCCTTGCCCACCAGGCTCATCACCAGCATCGCCGGAGCGGTGACGATGTAGCCTTGGCCGATGCCTTTCAGGAGCGCCAGCAGTTGCATGCGGTTCCACAGCCAGTGGTAGCGGAAGTAGATGAACTGCGTGTCAGGCGGATTTGCGAAACGGCCCTGATGGACGATCAGTGACGCCAGGATGGTGAGCACGAACACGACGCCCGTAACGATTTGGTAGGCCAATCCGATGCGGGCCGCATCGTCGCCGCCGAAGCGGGCAATGAAAGCTCCGACCGCCAGCGGCACGGCGATGTTCAGGTTGGTGGCGAAGAAGTTCTCCAGGCCGTAGTAGTAGTTGCGGTTGGAGTCGGTGGTGCTGGAAAGGGCCAGGAAGTCGCGATTGGACCAGTACAGGCCGAACGACATGCCCATGAGCACCCCAGCCATGCCGAGGCCCCAAAAGCTTAGTTGCGGCAGCGACATCATTACCACCATCGACACGCCGCTCAGGAGCATGCCCACCGAGTAGAGCCGCTTGATGCTCATATGCCGCAGCAGCCAGCCGTTGACGAGGAAGGTGAAGGGAATGCCCGTATACACGGCCAACTGGTAGGTGACGACCATTTTCACGTCGTCGGACTTACGCATCACGTAAGCACCGATGAACATCTCGATCACCGGCATGACCAGGCCATAGACGAGATTCGTCACGATCAGCACGCGCATGTCCCAGGGATACGACAGGAACAGCCGGTATTCACCCATCAGTTTCTTCATGACTTGCCGCCTTTACATCAGAGTCCCCAGAATCTGTGAGACCGAGAGGCGAGCGCCGCAGACGACGCTGTCGGAGGCGCCATAGTAGAGCGTGATCTGGTCTCCATCGACCAGATGGCCGTTGGTGAAGACCACGTTGCCGAAGAACCCAGTTCGTTCATAGTCGGCCGTCGGCTCCATGATCGGCTCCCGCGAGCGAGCCAGCACCTTCCAAGGCTGATGCAGGTCCAGCAGCAAAGCGCCCAGGCAGTAGCGATTCTCGGCCGTAGCGCCGTGGTAGATCTCCAACCAGCCTTCCGGAGTGCGGATGGGCGCAGCGCCAGCGCCCACGCGGGCGCTGTCCCACATGCCTTCGCGGCTGTGGGCAATGCAGCGGTGATTTCCCCAGTGGAGCAGGTCCGGCGACTGGGCGATCCAGATGTAGTTGCCGCCCAGCGCTGGGCTGCTGGGTCGATGCAGGGCGTAGTGTAAGCCGCCGATCTTCTGGCCGAAGATGGCGCAGTCCTTGTTGTGCGGCGGGATGATCATGCCGTGATGGGTGAAGCTACGCCAGTCCCTCGTGCTGCGCAGCCCCACCCCCACGCCGTGGGGCGAAACCTCGGTGAAAGTCAGGTAATACGTCTGGTCGATCTGCACCACGCGGCAATCTTCCACGCCATAGGTCTCCAGTTCGCCCTGGCCGAGGATCGTGGCGTAAGATGGTTCTTCCCTGAAGTGGATGCCATCGGTGCTGGAGACGAGGCGCAGGTGCGAGAGGGTGGTCAGGTAGTCCGCGCCGTCGTAACGGATGACGCGCGGGTCGGTCCGGTCCAGTTTGGGGTCGGCGTTGTCGAATTCCATCAATCGGATGCCGCCACTCTGCTCTATGATGGGGAACGTGGTCCTGCCCGACTTCTGTTCCGGGCGTTCGGCCACGCGCAAGAGCAGCCACACCTTGTCGTCGAATCGAAACACGCCAGGATTGAGCAGGCACTGGACGTTCATCCCGTGGATGCTCGGCCGGATGTCGGCCGGCCTGAGCAGGGCATTCTCCGGAAATCGCTTGGCTATGTCCGCCACGAAGGCCTCCTATGGCCGGTAATTGACGACGACATCATTGATCTTGAGCTTGGAACCATCACGCACCATCACTCCGCCTGCGGGCGCGAGCACGAGGACCAGCGCATGATCCGCTTCGATTTCCAACGGCTGCTTGCCTTTGACATCGCGGCGGATGTACTGGCCCGTGATGGTGTCGTAGAGATCGCAGGCGGCGGCTCCCACTTCGAATGAAATCGTCCTCGCCTGCTCGTAGGGGTTGTAGATCAGAAAAGTCGGGTAACAGCGTGCTCGATAGTAATCCGTCTTGACCAGATCCCAGGCGATGATGCCGGTGATCTCGGTGGCGTTGAAGATGGAGCCGAGAAAACCGAGGTGGTGGCCCATGTAAAGGGCGATGTTCTGCGAATCGGCGGAGAACTGTTTCTTGTCGGCCCAGTACTGGGGGGCGTTGGTTTTCTCGTACTTGCGGCTGAACAGCGCGATCGGATCACCGGTGGCGTAGGGCCGGAAGCCGTGAATGGCGTCGGCATGATGGGCCTCGGTGCGGAAGCCCTCGTAGGAGAAGAGGAATCCCTTGCCGTCGGGCAGGCTCTTCCGCCAGTCCAGGTGATCCTGGTGATCGGTATCCAGATCGATCCCAAGAAAGAATCGGCAACTGTTGGCGGCATTCAGCGCATAGCGCGCCACGCTGCGGGCAAACCGCTGGTCATACCGAACCGCCGGCAATAGCCAGGCCGGCGCCTGATAGCTGCCCATCGAAAAGACATAGAAGCCGTTGTCGTCCGGCGTGCGCCACCATGCCCCATCCAGGCCATCGCAGGTCATGCCGTTGAGCTTCGTGCCGTGCGTGATCGCCCACTGATGCACAAACCCCGGCAGGCGCGTGTAGTCGCCAAACCAGTTGTCCATCATCCAGGCCATGTCGAAGTTCTCGCCCTGCTCGGCGTTGATGCGGGCCATGACAAGCGGCCCCATGGCGTGGGATATCTCGTAGCGGCCGGGATTCTTGAGTTGCCAGCGCAGAGCGGCCTTGGCACACTCCAGGTACTCCCGGTTGCCGGTCCATTGAAAGCCGGCATAGAGCATCCAGGCCAGGCAGGAGGCATTGCCAGGGTTCCAGTCGACCCCAATCGGCCGGACCTTGCGCGTGGCGATGTCGTAGCCCTGTTTCAGGTCGGGATGGTCAGGGCAGCCCATATCTTTGGCCATCTGGAGCAGGAACGCAAACTGTCTGTCGATGTTCCGCCGGTACTCGGGATCTTCTCGGTTGAGGTCGGTGATCATCGCCCCCAGGGTGAGCGGCCAGTAGCCATAGATGACATGGCTGACATTGCCCCCACGCTGGCCGATGCGGTCCTGGTAGACACCGTCGACTTCATCAAACCACCGCCTGCAATCCGCTGCCCAATCGACGCCCTGGTATGCGCGCATGTCCAGGCCCACAAGCTGCGCCCCGGCCACGCCAGCCAGGCAGGTAATGGCTTCGCCGTTGTTGACGGCCGGCTTGCGGCCGGGCGTGAGATAGGCCGGACATCCGAAGTGCTTCCGGTCGCCGGAGACATCCACCGCCGGCAGGTTTCGGCCGTTCGCGCTCGGATCAAAGGCCAGACGATAGTAGTCGGCGGCCGTCTGCTTCCAGTCGATGACATGCAGCGGCTGAGGCAGGCGCGGCATCTTCGCCACCCAGGGAATGTCGATCTGGGGTTCCGCGGCGATGGCCGAACTGCCGGCCGCGAACAGCGCCAGCAGCCACATATGGACGTATCGCATGGTCAACACTTCAGTCTCTCCACTGAACTTCGATGATGGTAAACGACATGGGCGGTAACTTCACCAGAATTGAGTTACCCGAGGGCGCAGGCACGGCCAGGCCGTGCGGGGCGATGTAATCCTGCTTATCGACCGTGTTCCGGCCGGCCAGATGCATGGAGCCGATGGCTCTCACGGCAATCTTCGCAGGCGGCGTTGTGCCCGCCAGTGTCAATGAGGTGGATACTTCGCCGCCCCACAGACTGACCACCTTAACCGCCAGACGCTTGCCATCGCGACTTTGCGCAGCGCAGGCGACCAGCGCGGACGACTCGACATTCTCCTCGCCGCGCTCGCCCGCAAGCGAAACGGTCAGGCGCGGGCCAGTCACTTCCGTCTTCACGACAACGGGCTGGAAATGCTCGCCCAGCATCTTCACCACATGGCCGCTGGGCTGGTACCACGACTCGGCCGGCGTGAAGTGAATGTGCCCCTGGTTCCATTCGTAGAGGTGACCATTGGCCTGCAGGGCATTGCAGTAGGCCATGCCCCAGACCAGGTTGCCGTGGTTCTCGCTGGCGATCGCCGCCAGGGCATCGCACAGCCCGCGCCGCCAGTTGTACTCCCCGCCGTTGATCTCCTCGGCGTAGAGCTTGGCGGACCGG
>JBEKVL010000631.1:4315-6430 GCA_049514055.1 Tepidisphaeraceae bacterium
CGGACCGGCCCAGCGACGGGAACCCCTTGGCAGCCTCCGTCATGGTCTGGTCCCAGAGGAGGTGCGAACCGAGTAACTGAACCTCGGGCCGCGAGGAGACGGCCTCCAGCTTGTCGAGGAATGCGTTGAGCCGCGCGGCCTGGTTGGGATCGCGGCGGCTCATCAGAACCCAGGGCACATGGCCCACATCGCCGAGGATCAGCTTCACTTTCGGGTCGATCTTCTCCAGCATGGCCGGCAGTTTCGCGGCCTCCTCCATGGGCGGTAAACCGTTGCCGTACATGATCCACCGCAGGCCGTACGGATCAGGGTGTCCGTCGGCAGTGCGCTGGCGGCCGCCGGCGCTGCTGGCGTCGCCGTTGCAGTATTCGACGAAGTCGGCGATTTCCTTTGCCGGCAGGTGCTCGCCCAGGTTGATGACCGGCTCGACGCCGGCGGCACGGCAGAAGTCCAGAAACTCGAAGATCATGAACTGTGCAGATTTGTGGTAGTTCCAGCCGTCGAGGTATTGGCGGCGCTGGTCCTGGGGCCGGGTCATCCGACGCCAATTGAAGTTCTCGCAGTTGATCATGTCCCCGCCGAAACGGATGTGGCCGATCCCAGCCACCATCTTCTCGGCCAGATCCTTGCGCACCGGCTGACCCTTGTACAGCCCTTCCGATCCGGGCATGAGCACAACCTGGTCAACGTACAACTTGCCGGGCTTGTCGATCCACAGGGCGAACCGGGCGGCCGGATCCGTGGCAGCGGCGGTCATGGCGATGTCAAATCGCTTCCAGTCGTCGCCAATGCCGCCGAGCTTCTGAGTAGCGTAGTTCTTGCTGCCGTCGCGGCTCTGCAGGGCCAGTGTGACCTGACCATCGTACCGGCCGCGCAAATAGAGTCGGCCCTGGTACTGCCAGCCCTGGCGCACGCAGATGCCGACATTGTGAAGCCCGGTGTTGGCGACACCCACTGTGCCGGAGCCGCCGGTCATCTCCAGAAGCTGGCAGCGGTCGGTGTTGTACGGCCGATCCTTCTCCCACTTGTACTTCGCCTGCGCTGCGCCGGTGATTACAGGATCCCACCAACGGCTGATGTTCGCGGCATGGCTGTACGGCCGGTCGGCCAGCAAGAAATCCGCTTTCCATGTATCCTCACCGGCGGGTGTCACTCTCAGGTTGCGGAAGCAACTCATCGAAGAGGAAGAGTCCAGCCCGACTCCACCGGGAGCGGGCGACTGCGTGATCGGGTGATTGATCACTTCCTGGCCATCGAGCTTCACAACGATGCGATCCTTCAGCATTGTGATCCCCACCTTGTACCAGCGGTCGTACTCCAGCGGCATCTGCTTGCAGGCCAGTTCCTTTGCCCCCTGCACGAAATTCCGCTCACTGCCTCTGGCCAGCACGACCACTTTGCGCTGGGGCGAGAGGTAGATGTAGTAATAGCCGTCGGCCCGCCAGCAGGTCAGGATGCCTGGCCCCCAGTAGTTGGGCTCGACGCCCGGCTGAAGAACCTCGCACTCGATGGTTCCCTCCGCCATACGCACGCGGTCGGTCCAGATGCGCCGCTGGCGGCACCCAACCATCGTCAGCACGCCATCCTCAAACGACCACGCTCCGCGCCACTTACGCAGCAGGTCGGGATCGTTGGGCGTGTCTTCGTTGATCGGCTCCAGGTGCGCCTGCCAGCCATCAGGCAGTGCCACATCCGGCTCATCCTCAAAACTCTCGCCGTAGAGCATCTGGGCATAGAGGCCCGGAAAGATCTCGTGGCTGAGATCCTCGATGTTGTAGCCGATGAACTGCGGCCCCAGTTCGCCGACAACCTGCTTCATGTCGACCGCGATAGTCGCTTTCGCCGGCGGCATTTCGGGGGCACGATCCGGCAGGCCGACGATCTTGCGATTAACGCGATTCTGCAGGTCGTATTCGTCAATGCCGCTCGGGGCCTCGCCAGCGATTGTGACCGCTCCATGCAGGAGCCAGATGGCGACCAGCACAAATACGGCCATCATCTGAGTTGATTTGCGACGCATCATGGTTGGTCCTTGGTCAATTGGCACGGCGGACGCGGGTGATGTAACCACGGATGATCGGGAAATCCTGGGTGGCCGATTTCACTGACGCACCT
>JBEKVL010000632.1:0-4300 GCA_049514055.1 Tepidisphaeraceae bacterium
CCAGGCCTGGACGGGACAGTGCATCGTAACGTTGGAGACAGCCTCGCGAAGCCGGCGTCCGGCGTCGTCGGCGTACTGGGTAACCGGCACGACGTAACGGTCGAAAAACGGCGCGACGCCCGCGTCGTGGTAGATGAGCCGGCCGTCCGGACTGAACACCATCATGCAGAATCCGGCATTGCGGGCCTGCACGGCGATCTGCCCGAACACCTCGCGGGAAAGATCCCAGCCGGCCGAAAGCGAACCGGCGGCGAACGCGTCATTCTGTATGCTGTCGTTGCTCATTCTCACTCGCCCCCTCCGGCAGGCCTCATGCGGCCTGCTGGAGCGTAATTCCTAGCGTCTCATTCACGGTCTGCAAGAGCTGGCATGGGCTGAACGGTTTGGCAATCATGCAGCGGATGCCGGAGTTCACGGTGACCCGCGGTTCGAGTTCGTATCCGCGACCGGTAAGCAGGATGGCGGGGACATCACGCGTGGCGGGATCCCTGCTTAACGCCGCACAAAGCTCCAGCCCCGAGAGATGCGGCATGTGGTAGTCGGTGATGATGAGGTCCGGACGTTCGTGGCGGGCCCGTTCGAGGGCTTCGCGCCCGTCACTCGCCGTGAGGACCACGAAGCCGGCGTTGGCAAGGATCAGCGAAACCATATTGACAATCGGGGACTCGTCGTCGGCAATCAGGATCGTCCTGGTATTCATACACGCCTCTCAACAACCTATCGAATGGATCCGGGCTCTCCTTTTGCGGCATTCCGACGGAGGCGACGATCTCCCCGGTGGCGATAATCCGGCGCGTTTCGAGTCCAGAATCAGTCTTCTGCCCGCACCTGTGCCAGCAGCGTCGAGGCCAGTTCATCCTTGGGCTTGAGACGCAGGGCCTTGACGTACAAATCCATCGCCTGACGGGTCTTGCCCTGTTTCTCGAGCACGTAGCCGCTCATGCACACGGCCACGGCGTCAGTGGGATCGAGAGCGGCGGCCTTTTGAAAGGCGGCCTGGGCATCGTCAAGCCTGCCCTGGCGAATGCGAAGATAGCCCATGAGCACCGAGGCATCGACGCTGTTGGCATCCAGCGCGATGGCTTTTCTGATGGACATTTCCGCGCGTTCGGTATCGTTGCAGGCCAGCCCCGCCTTGGCCAGCACCAACCAGATGTGCGGCTCGGCGGGCTGGTTCTGCGCCAGATTCTGGAAGATGCCGCGGGCATCCTCGGGACGGTTCGCGCCGAGCAGGGACTCGCCCAGGGCCAGCAGCAGATCCGCGCGTCCGGCGAATCGTTCGTTGCGGGTCAGCCTCTCGATCACGGTGATGGCTTCGGCGTACTGGCCGTTGCGATAGAGGGCCAAAGCCAGATGCTCGCGGATCTGTTCATCCTCCGGAGTCAATATACTCGCCTCGCGGAACATGGTGACGGCTTCCGCGCGTTTGCCCGACCAGAGCAGTAGCTGGCCGGCGAGGACGCGGATTGGCGAGGCGTTCTCGAAGTAGGCCAGGCGCTGCTGGAGGTAGTCGAGGGCCTCGTCGCCGCGGTTCTGGCTGACGAGCGTCTCCGCACGAGCCATGGCGTAGGCCAGTTCGGCCGGGTTCTTCTCCGACGCCCGCACGTACCACTTGAGGGCGTTCTCGGGCTTCTGCCAGCGCTGGTAGATCACTCCCATGAGGTAGTCGGCCTCGGCGTTGTTGGGATCGATGGCGCGGACGTTGTCCAGCTCCTTGACAGCCGATTCGAGCTTGCCCTGCTCGATGGAGACGCGCGCCGAGAGAATGCGGAGAGAGACGTTGTCGGACTGGAGGCGGATGGCCTCGTCGAGGCTCTTGCGAGCCTCGGCGACGTTCCCGCCTTCGAACTGCTGTTTGGCCAGACCGTAGAGGACGCCGGCGCGGGCGTTGTTCCACTGCGTATGGAGTTTGTCACGCCCGGTGGGCTCCGGCTTGTCGTTCGAACAGCCGGCAACGATGAGGGTCAGGACCGAGAGAATGATGCAAAACTTCTTCATAACGGACTCCGAAAGCAAAGGGCTTGATCGAACCGTGCGGCCACAGAAGGGTGCGGTTACTTGCCGGCGCCGGGCAATTCGTCTGCGGGCAATTCCGTGACGTCCGTCCCGGGCATCTGCTCCGCGCTCCTGCCGGCCGGCGCGGCCGCCGCGGGTGCGGACGCCGCAGTTGGGGCTTGCGCTTTCCTCTCCAACAGCGAGTCGGGTGTTTTGGCGCCGGACTGGACCAGGCCCGTCTTCTCCGCCGGCCGCGTCGTCGGCTCTGTGGGAGCCGGGATTGTCGCCGCAGGTTGCGCCGTGGCGACGGGGCGGGTCGTCGGGGCGGCGGGCGCCGACACGGTGTCGAGCGGACGGCACTCGCTGGCAATGACCACGGCCGGCGCCGCGGCCGGTGCGGCCGATCGCGATCCGGCGGCGCGCTCCTCCATGACGCGATGGCGGACGAAGTCGCGAATACTGCTGTTATCAACCGTGGTCAGTTCCCTGGTACTGAGGGTCTGCTTCATGTCAATGGCTTCTTTGAACATCGGGTTGAGGTTGGTGGCGCAGTCGAGTTGCCAAATCGCCAGGCGGCGGTTGGGCTGGGGCTTGTTCATCTCGGCGACCGCGGCGTTGTAGGCGTTTTCGGCGAGCCGCTCCTGGCCGAAACACATCATGCCCCGGCGGACACCGACCCGGATCTTCTCCCAGTCCTTCATGGCCTGTTCGGAGGCGACCGCGTATGCCTTGTCGTCCTTCACGATATGCGGCGTGAGCAGGATGATGACTTCCTCACGGCTGGTCGTGTCCTCCTGGTTGCGGAAGAGCGCACCGACCAGCGGCAGATTGCCCAGGCCGGGCACCTGGTTCTTGGTGATGGAGGACGACTCGCGGAACAGGCCGCCGATGACGACGGTGTGGCCGTCCTTGACCATGATGTTGCTGGTGATCTCGGTGGTGCTCTTGGAAGGCAGGCCGTTGGTGACCTTGCCATCGGAATCTTCCGGGTGAACTTCGAGACGGATGTAACCGTCGTCGCCGACGAACGGACGGAACTGCAGTTTCGTGCCGGTCTGCAGGAATTCGACTGACTGAATCGAGGTGCTCTGGGTGACGGTGGTGGTCAGGTAACCATCCTCGCGGCCGACCAGAACCTCGCCCTTCTGCTTGTTCAGCGCCAGCACCTTGGGATTGGCCAGCACGGTCGTATTGGTGGTGGATTCCAGGGCCTGGACGAAAACGGCGACGTTGTTGGTCAACAGGCCGACGCGCATACCGCCCTGGGGCACGCCCGACGTGAAGCCGGTCTGGGCCGCACCGACACCTTTGGAGGGAAGTGCCGGGGCGCTGTCGATGACCTTGCCGGAAAGGACATCCCCGAAAGTCGCGCCGTTGGCCGCCACGGACGCGAAGTCCACGCCGCCGATGACGCTGAAGTCGATGCCCAGGGCGTTGTCCTCGGTCAGCCGGGCCACGAGAATGGTGGCTTCAACGAGGATCTGCTGCGGGCGGCGGTCCACTTCCTTGATGATCTTGCGGATCTTCTCCATGTTGTCCGCGTAGTCACGTATGACAATGATGTCCTCGATGGCATGTGAGAAGCCACCCGTCTCCTTGTTGTCGATGCCTTCCTTGGGCGGCAATGATGATGAAATGGTGCCATCGGCGCTCAACGCCGGCTTGAGCATCGGTTGCACGTTGGCCGCCGGCGTGTAGTACAGGCGGAAGACCTCGGTGACGAGCTGACGTTCCGACTTCTCGATGTCGGCCAGTTCCTTCGAGGAATAGACGTAGATGAAGTTACCCTTCTCGCGGCATCCGTAGCCGTTGGCCTTGAGGATGGCGTCGAGAGCTTCCTTCACGGTGACGTTGGACAGGGAGGCGGTGACGGTGCCGCGAACCTCCTTGGAGGCCAGAATGTTCTTGTGGGTCTTGATGGAGAGCATCTGCAGGACGCCGACGAGATTGGCGTCTTTGAAGTCGAGGCTCTCGATGATCCCGGTGTCGGACACTTTCACCTGGGCGGGATCAGGGGCAGTGCCCTGGGAGCCGGAAGGCGAGGGTGCGACCGGCACGGTTTCGATGGCGCGGACGTCAGAGACCGGTTTATCCGCATCTCCGGCTTTCTTTTCCGGGGCTGCCGCAAGCGCCTGACCGGAATAAACGGACATCGCGGCCAGAAAAAGAGCGGAACTTCGGGTCCAATTTCTCATGGGACGCTCCTGTTAGAGACAACCTTCTCCACCAGACTACGTCTGGCACTTTCTGGATCGGCTGCGAAGTCCACCGACTTTGCCAGTTGTTCTTGAAATATGCTTTGTGC
>JBEKVL010000633.1:0-4297 GCA_049514055.1 Tepidisphaeraceae bacterium
GTGGTGGACGCCCATTCAGTTCCTGCCATGACCGCCGCGAACGCCCCGATGGCCAGCGCGTGTCGCCCAAGCAGTGGGCGGCGCACGGGCGCTGGGAAATCACGGAATCGAGGCGTGCCGGCGTTGCTCGTGCGTACGCCAGCTGGACGGAGAATTCCCACCTCGCGGAGGTCCGAACCGCATTCGGGACAGGTGAAGGTTGGCAACCCCAAAACGATATAACCGCACTTGCCGCAGACGGACTGGTCGCTGGTGGTGGAACCGGGGGGCAGGGAGGCCCGCGAGCGGTGCGACAACATCTTACCCGCAACGGCAACAGCGACCATCACGAGAACACCCAGAATTAAGATCAAGTCGATCACCTCATCACCGCGGTTTGGATAGCGTCGGGAACCGCTCCAGCGACGTGACGGCTCATTATAGCTGTCTGCCAAGCAAGATCTTGCGAAATTGCAAGCCACGTCGTGGGGACTACGTTCGCACGTCCTCGTGTTCATCCTCTCGCTGCTCGACTGCCCGATAGACTGACGCGGAAACCCCAGGGTACACCCATTTGACGTTGTTTCTCGTCAGGCATAGGCCCATTCCCGCCCAACGTCGCTTACGCAAGATACCCGATGACGATCGTCGGCAGACCTCCCTCTGGAGAATTCCGGTTAACACGATGAGGCGCGGGCGGCCTGGATATCGCATTGAGGGATAAGATTGCACCAGGAGACCCCATGGATGATGCGGGCAACCAGATCGAAACCATCTTTGCGGAGGCCATCCGTCAACCCAACGCCGAGAAGCGCGCGGCTTATCTGGCGGGCGTCTGCGGTAATGACGATCATCTGCGGAGTCGGGTCGAAGCCCTGCTGGAGGCCCACGACCAGGCCGGCAGCTTCATGATGCCGGCCGAAGCACGGGCGGAGGCCTCCACATTCGCGGTCGCGGGAGGCCCTCTCGATTCCGACGCCAATCCGGCCGCCCGCGTATGCCACACGTCCGGTGGCTCCGATACCGAGAAGCCGGGCACCCTCATCGCGGGTCGCTACAAGCTCCTTGAAGCCCTCGGCGAGGGAGGCATGGGCACGGTCTGGGTTGCCGAGCAGACCAAGCCAGTCCGCCGCAAGGTGGCCGTGAAGCTCATCAAGGCCGGCATGGACTCCAGGAGCGTCCTGGCCCGCTTCGAGGCCGAGCGCCAGGCGCTGGCGATGATGGATCACCCGAACATCGCCAAAGTGCTCGACGGCGGTCTGACCGACGCCGGCCGGCCGTACTTCGTGATGGAGTACGTCAAGGGCGTGCCCATCACCGAATACTGTGATGCCACGCGTTTGAACGTGGCCCAGCGGCTGGAGCTGTTTGCTCAGGTCTGCCGGGCCGTCCAGCATGCCCATCAGAAGGGGATCATCCACCGCGACCTCAAACCCTCCAACATTCTCGTGGCCCCGTACGATGACAAGCCGGTGCCCAAGGTCATCGACTTCGGCCTGGCCAAGGCGATGCACCAGTCGCTGACGGACATGACCCTGCACACCGCCCACGAAATCGTATTGGGCACGCCGCTGTACATGTCTCCCGAGCAGGCCCAGCTCAACAACCTGGATGTGGATACGCGCTCGGACATCTACTCGCTGGGCGTGCTGCTGTATGAACTGTTGACCGGGACGACGCCCGTGGAGAAGCAGCGGCTGAAGGAGGCGGCCTGGGATGAGGTGCGCCGGATCATCCGCGAGGAACAGCCGCCCCTGCCGAGCACGCGGCTCAGTTCCGCCCGGACGCTGCCGTCGCTGGCCGCCGGCCGGCAGATGGAGCCGGCGAAGCTGACGAGGCTGGTGCGCGGCGACCTGGACTGGATCGTGATGAAGGCGCTGGAAAAGGAGCGTAACCGCCGCTACGAGACGGCCAATGGGCTGGCGATGGACATCCAGCGCTATCTGACTGGCGAGCCGGTGCTGGCAGCGCCGCCGAGCATGCGCTACAGGCTGGGGAAGTTCGCCAGGAAGCATCGGGCGGCGCTCTCGGCGGCGGCGGCGATCGCGCTGCTGCTGGTGGCGGGCGTGACCGTGAGCACGTGGCAGGCGGTGCTCGCGACTCGCGCCGAGTCCGTGGCTCGCCTGTCCAAACGGGACGCCGAGGCCCGGCAGGCCGAGGCCGAGCGGCAGACGATCCGGGCCGAGGCGGGCGAAAAGCTGGCGAGCGAGCGGTTGATCCTGGTTGGTGCAGAGAAGAAGAAGGCGGAGGAGGAGAAGCAGATCGCCCAGTCGGTGCGGGACTTCCTGCAGAACAAGCTGCTTGGGCAGGCCGACGCGTGGGCCCAGGCCAACGCTCTGCTGCGGACCGGCGGACTTTCGGCCGAGGCGAAGGAGAACCCGACGATCCGCGAACTGCTCGACCGTGCCGCCCGGGAACTGGTGCCGGAGAGGATCGATGCAAACTTCCCGAACCAACCGCTGATCCAGGCGGAGATTCTGAACACGGTTGGCGAGACGTATCGCGGCGTGGGAGAGTACGAACGGGCGATCGGCTTCCTGCAGCGCTCCACGGCCCTGTTCCGGCAACACCTGGGTGCCGACGATCCCCGCACGCTGACCAGCATGAACAACCTGGCCATGGCGTATCATGCTGCCGGGAAACTGGACCTGGCCCTGCCGATCTACGGGGAAACGCTCAAGCTCTTAAAAGCGAAATTCGGCTTCGACCATCCCGACACGCTCACCAGCATGAATAACCTGGCCGGGGCGTATCAGGATGCCGGGAAGCTGGATCTGGCCCTGCCGCTCTACGAGGAAACGCTGAAGTTCAGGAAAACGAAGGCCAGCGCGGACAATCCCGCTCTGTTCACGAGCATGAACAACCTGGCCATGGCGTATCTGGCGGCCGGGAGGCTGAACCTGGCACTGCCGCTCTTTGAGGAAACGGCCAGGCTCATGAAAGCGAAGCTCGGTGCCGAACACCCCGACACGCTCACCAGCATGAACAATCTGGCCAACGCGTATCTGGCCGCCGGGAAGCTGGACCTGGCCCTGCCGCTGTTTGAGGAGACACTCAAGCTCTCGAAGTCCAAACTCGGCCCGGACCATCCCTCCACGCTCATCAGCATGAACAGCCTCGCCCAGGCGTATGGCGAGTCCCGGAAACCAGACTTGGCCATTCCGCTCCTGGAGGAGACACTGAGGCTCAGGAAGATGAAGCTCGGTCCTGACCATCCCTCCACGCTGAAGAGCATGAACAACCTCGCAAACGCGTATAACACCAGCGGGCGGCTGGACCTGGCCCTGCCGCTGTATGAGGAGACGCTCAAACTCTCCAGGTCGAAGCTCGGCCCGGAACATCCCGAAACGCTCACCAGCATGAACAACCTGGCCAACGCGTATCGGCAGTCGGGGAAGCTGGACCTGGCCATTCCGCTCTCGGAGGAGACGCTAAGAGTCATGAGGTCCAAGCTCGGCCCGGACCATCCGTCCACACTCATCAGCATGAACAATCTGGCCAATGCGTACACCGTTACCGGGAAGTTCGAACTGGCCCTGCCGCTCTATGAGGAAACGCTGAAACTCCAGCAGGCGAAGCTCGGCCCCGATCATCCGGACGCGCTCACCAGCATGAGCAATCTCGCCGTGACCTATTGGCGGGCGAAGCAACTCGACAAGTCAATCCCCCTGTTTGAGGAGACGTTGAAGCGCCGAGAGGCGAAGCTCGGGCGGGACCATCCCGACACCCTTCACACCGCCGCAAACCTCGGCGTGAACTACAAGGATGCCGGCCGCCTCGGCGAGGCCCTGCCGCTGCTCGAAGAAGGCTATCGCGCCGGGAAGAGGTTCCCAGGGCTCCGCTGGGTGTGCAGCTCGCTGCTCGACGGCTACGTCCAGGCGGGGAAAACCGAACCGGCGGTCGCGCTGGTCAAAGAACTGCTGGCCGAGTCGCGAATGCGGTTACCCGGGGAAGGCCCCGAACTGGCCGGGCAGTTGGCGTCGCTCGGCCGGTCATTGCTCCAGGCCAAAGCCTTTACGGAGGCCGAATCCCTCCTCCAGGAGTGCCTGGCCATTCGCGAGAAGACACAACCGGACGAGTGGACGACGTTCAACACCAGGTCCATGCTCGGCGGCGCGTTGTCAGATCAAAAGAAATACGCCGAGGCCGAGCCGCTGCTGCTGGCCGGGTACCAGGGGCTGAAACAACGTGAGTCGAAGCTCCCTCCGCCGGGCAAGGTGCGCCTGGCTGAAGCGCTCGAACGGCTGATCACCCTCTACGAATCGCGGGGCGGCGATGGTGATGCGGAGACGGCGGCAAAGTACCGGAAGCTGGTAGA
>JBEKVL010000634.1:0-4278 GCA_049514055.1 Tepidisphaeraceae bacterium
GGAACGATACCTGGACGCCGGATGCGACGCAGTGGACGGATGCGCCGGGCTGGCCCGATGGAGTGGAGATCAATCTCGATGCCACCACGGCGGAATGGGCGCTGTGGCAGCAGAAAGTGGCGGCCAACTCGATCACGCTGGGCGCGGATCGGACGTCTGTTTCGGCGCCGATCATCATTACCCACGGCGGCACGTATCAGGGGAATTGGCAGAGCCTGTATGCGGAGATCCCGGCCGTGGAAATCCGCACCAGCGAACCGGTGATCATCGAGAACTCCATCGTCCGCTCGCGGGGAACCCTGATCGACATCTACAACTACGCCGCGAACGTGACCGTGCGCAATACGACCGGCTATGGGCTGAATCCGGACGAGGCAGGCACGTATGTCGGGCGCTTCATGGACGTGGATGGGTGGGTGAGCATCACGGCCCAGAACAATTACCTGCAGAGCACGGCGGGTATCTATCTTGCGGACTACACCGGCGACGGCAGCGTCAACCAGACGGTCGCGATTCTGCGGAACGAGGCGCTGAATATTGATGGCCGGGCCAGCAACGGAACAGGGGGCTGGGCGGTCGGGTCGCCGGACCCGAACGTCTACCGCCAGTTCTTCCAGATCAACGGAGCGACGTTGAGCGGCGCGGAAGTGGCGTGGAATCAGGTCATCAATGAACCGGGCCACAGCCGGGTTGAAGAGAACATCAACATCTTCGCCAGCAACGGCACGCCGGCGAGTCCATTCCTGATCCATGACAACTACATCCGGGGCGCGTTTCCGGCCGACGCGATCGATGCACTGGATTACACCGGCGGAGGGATCATGGTGAGCGACACCGGCTCCAGCTACATTCAGGCGTTTAACAATCAGATCGTCAGCACGGGCGGCATCGGCATGTCGATCTCCTCCGGGCACGACAACAGCGTATTCAGCAATCGGGTGATCTCCAGCGGCCTGTCGCCAACGGGCGCCGTGCTGCAGTACTCGAACACCGGTGTTGCGATATGGAATGCCAACCAGGAGAGCACGTTTACGAATAATTCCGGGCATGACAACTATGTGGGCTGGGTCTCCAAGGGCCAGCGAAACGATTGGTGGGTGCCCGATACCTCGAGCTGGACGAACAATGTCCCGGCCATCGGGCCGGTCACGCGCGATACGGAACTGGCGGAATGGAATCAGTGGCTGGCGAAGCTGGTGGTGGCGGCGATGCCTGTGGGGCCGGCGTCGTGAAGTGGTGATATACGGAGGGGGGATTTCAAATTTGAGATTTGAGATTTGAGATCTCGAACGCCTCTGGACTTGATCGGAGTGTTTATTCACATGGTGCTGCCATTACTCGAGTCTCTGGAAAGCCGACGACTGCTGAGCAGCGTCGGCTGGCCGTCGGCGCCGTTTTCCAACGCTAGTACGCGAGCAACAATCTACGTCAATCAGTTCGGCAAGGCTGTGCTCAATCGCCCGGCGTCGGCCGGGGCCTTCGACGGGTACAACCTGTATTACGACGATTCGGGACTGCTGAGCATTCATACCACCGGCGCTGCCACTGACCTCGCATTCTACTACACGTCGGGCCGGCCGACGTCCGTGGCTGTCGGCGGGGGCACCGCGCAGATTACCAACGTGGTGGTGCCGCCGGACAAGCGCATGCAGTACATTGGCATCGTGCCGCGGGCCTCGGGAAGTTACCAGCTTCAGGTCGACGGCCCCCCGGAGAACTTTATCGAGACCATTCCGGTGTCGAAGGTACTTAACGCCGGCTCCGGCGGATCGGATATCAGCGGCGTTGGCGACTTCGATATTTACCGCTTCACCCTCCCGCGTTCGGGCAACTGGATGTTCAGGGTCATTCCCGATCGGAAACATGCGGAACCCACCTTGTCTTCCCCTCCGCTGGACGCGACGATGAACATCTTTGACGTACGCGGCAATCCGGTGG
Organism: Tepidisphaeraceae bacterium; assembly: GCA_049514055.1. Taxonomy (GTDB): domain Bacteria; phylum Planctomycetota; class Phycisphaerae; order Tepidisphaerales; family Tepidisphaeraceae; genus JANYKD01. The sequence goes on from JBEKVL010000634.1 coordinate 1,939, forward strand.
GCGGCAGCTTCACGCAGACGATCGACCGGGGCGGGCCGGGGGTGGCGGAGTATTGGCTGGGGATCGGCTTGTCGGCCGGGGCGACGTATCTGATGCGGGTAGACGGGGCGGGTTCAAGCGTGGGCGGGTACGGCGTGTCGGCGTCGCTGGCGCTTGGCCCGGACGTGGGCATCACCGCCGTAGTTCCCAAGGCGGGACAACCCAAAGGCTCCGGGCGGTTTACGGTGGTGCGGACGGACAACAGCAGTAAGCCGTTGACGGTGCGGTACACGATTTCCGGCACGGCCAGGCCGGGCGTGGATTATAAGATGTTGAGCGGGTCGGTGACGATTCCGGGAAACCAGCTTTGGGCGAGCGTTGACGTAAGCCGGCTCCTGGGAGCGGTCGCCGGCAAGACGGTGGTGCTGACGCTGCTGCCAGCCTGGGGTTTCAATCTCTATCCCCGGTCCAAGGCAACGGTGACGATCAGGTAGGGTCGCCATCCATGACAGACAAGAATGTCTGTCCCGCCAGTTGGCCGTTGGAGAGGCGCGTGGCGTTGGGCATCAGCGAGGAGAGCATGCGGAGGACAACTTCGAGTTCGTGCCACTGGTGGGTGGCTTCGATTTCCCAGGAGTGGCCCCAAAGATGGAACACGCCGCCTTGTTCCATGACGCGACGGGCGAGGGTTGCCGCCAGGCTGGGCCAGGCGGTCTTGGCGCCGGCCAGGAGGTAGAGGTGGAGATTGCGGGCGGCGAAACGACGGGCGATATTTCTGAGATAGGCGAGCCGGCCGTGCGGGTGGGCCTGGAGTGTGGTTGGAAGGACGGCGAGGCTATTTGAGGTGTGTTGGCGGGCGGCAAATTCGGGGATAGTCGACGGTGTGCTGAAGCACACCCTGCTTACGGTGGCGGCGCGAGGCGGATCAATCGAAAACATTTCCACCGTGCGCAAGCCGTCGAATCCGGCCGATCGGACCATGGAGAGATGCTCTTTTGAGTATTTGCCGCAAGGTGGACAGAACATCGTGCAGGATTTGCCGGTGACGTCTTCCACCCAGGTCTTGCAGTCGTGGATCTGCCGGTTGGCTTGTGATGGAGGAAGGCCGGTGAGCGTCGCGTGGTCGAGGGTGTGGCCGCCGATTTCGAAGGTTTCGCTGAGCCGGCGGATGGAGTTGGCGCCCATGGTTGGGCGGGAGAACTCCAGGCCGCAGGTTCTGGGGATGTAGAACGTGCCGGAAAGATTGTATCGGACCAGCAGTTCGGCAACTCGGAAATCAAGCGGGCTCCCGTCGTCCCAGCTCGTGGTGATGAAGCTGCGGCTGTTGGGGCCGGACGAGGTTATCGTTGTGGCGGAGGGAAAGCGCTCGTGCGTAGATGGAGGTAAGCTGGTCGTAGTTGCTTGCTGCATTGTATTTGGTCTCGTATTCGTGCCGGGCGGCTTGACGCATGCCGCGGAGGCGGACGGGATCGGAATTGAGATCGGTGATTTGACGGGCGAGATCTTCGGCGTTGCCGGGCTCGAAGAGCAGGCCGGTGCGGCCGGGTTCGATCATTTCGGGCGAAGCGCCGAGGTTGGAGGCGATGACTGGCGTGCCTTTCGCGAAAGCCTCGGCGATGGAGCGGCCGAAGGTTTCCGGGCAGCCGGACGGGAAGATGAGCATGGCGGCGTCGCCGATGAGGCTGTAGGCGCTGTCGAGGGGTTGACGGCCGAGCCATTGCACGCCGGGTGGAGGGGAACGCAGGAGCGGGGCGAGCGGCCCATCGCCGATGATGCGGAGAGTAGGGCCGGTGCCCTCACCGGCCAAGGCCGACGAGGGCGTCGGCCCCACTTTCGCCCAGGCTTTCAACAGCGTTTCCAACCCTTTCTCCGGAGACAGTCGGCCCAGGAACACGGCGTAACCGCCTTGGCCTTGGCCGGGAGTGGGATCCGGGTCGATGAAATGGGGTTTTACCACGATGCGGTTGGCGGGCAGGAAAGGGGACAGTCTGTCGAAGGTTGATTGAGACGGGGCGATGTAGAGATCGACGTCGTTCTCGTAAGTGCCTCGGACGCGGTGGGCCAACTGGACCAGGGCGATGGTGGCGGTGGCCAGACGACTGCCCCGGTAGCAGCCGTGGACGATGCCGGGCCAGGCGAAGGAGCGGCCGACGCAATCGGTGCAGACCTTGCCGTCGCGATAGAGGACGGCCTTGGGACAAATCATGCGGTGATTGTGGAGGGTTTGCACGACGGCTGCGCCGGCGGATCGGACGGCACCGTAGGCAGCGAGGGAAATGAGGGGTAGCGTGTTGTGGAAGTGGGCGATCTCGATGGCTTCCTTCTTCACCAAGGCGTGCAGTTCGTTGCAGATGGGGCGAT
>JBEKVL010000635.1:0-4274 GCA_049514055.1 Tepidisphaeraceae bacterium
TCGGATCTGATGGTGGTTGTTCTCTGTGGCGTGCTCTGGGCCGGTTCACGCGATGCCCTTCGCAAGTATTACCGCCGCACGGCGCGCCTGCTGGGAACGCAGACTGGAAAGGAAAGTGTCATGACCAACGGTAATCATCAAGCTGAAGCGGCCGGCGCCGCCAGCGCCCCCCGCCCTGTTTCCGCCCCCAAAGCGGCGGCGACCGAAGCCAAACCCACCCCGCGCCCGCATGGCGAGGGCAAGGAGAAGTCCGACCGGAAGTAGCCGGCGGACTGCCTGCAGAAAAGACCGGCAGCCGTGGATTCACCGGCGTGAGCTTTTCCGGTGTTTCACGCGGCTGCCGTCTCCGGGGACAACGACTCTCACTGGGCCAGCAGGCCCTCCTTGACCAGGATGGGTCCGTATTCGATGAGGTACTTCTGCGCCTCTTTGACGAATTCGAGTTGGTCACCCCGCAGATCCCTCACCAAGGTCTTGAATCCCCAGCGCGGCCGCTCGCGGTCGTCGTCGGTGATGGCGACGATGATGAGGGCATTGAGCCCTTTTTCGTTTCGCTCCAGCGCTCCGACTTCACGGAGGCTCGCCAGCGATACGGGTTCCTTGTCGATGGAAATCTTATGCGGCGGCTGGAAGTAGCCGGGCGCCATGAAGATCGTCAGGACTTGTCTGACCCTGGGGCTGAGCGCTTTGAGCCGTTTGGCCGCGTACTCCGCCTCCTCCTGGCCATGGACTTGAATGCCTTGGGTCTGGGCGTTCTGGAGCTTCCGGGCCACCTCGCTCTGGGCCAACTTCCTCTCCAGGTCAGCCATCTTTTGGGCAAACTGGTCGTACTGGGTTTTCATGCGCGCCTGGTGCTCGCCACGCTCTGTGACCAGGTCCGCGCGGGCCGCTTCCAACTGGATCTTCGCGTCCTGGACAGCCTTCTCCAAGGCGATGATGCGTGCGGTGGTCTGCATGGCCGCATCGCCTTCAGGTTTAGCGCTCAGGAACCCGATGGTGCGGTTCGTCTGCGTGTTGTTTGCCTCGTGCCGCCGCAAAGCCAACAGAGTATCGCGCAACGTCGGCGCCTTGCTGGAGTCAAAGCCCGCCGGCACGCCCAGGAGTTGCTGGTCGATCCAGCCGCTCATTTCCTTAATCTCATCCTGGCCCCTGTGGGCCCACTTGGTCAGCCCTTTCAGTTCGGCAACCAGGGCATCGGGTGGAACGTAACCGGCAACCACACGCTCGCGCTGGTCCTTCAGTTGCTGGAGCAGCGCCTCTGCCTGTTTCTGAGTGGCGGCCAGGGCCGCCGGCTCGACGGGGGGCGTGGACATCATCTTGATGAGGTCTTTGGCCGAGAGGGGGTCGAGCGTGCTGGCCAGGCGTTTGCCCTCATCGTTCTCCGGCAACTTGTCCAGCCGGCGCGCCAGGGCCTCGGACTCCCGCCCCAGCGTCTGCAACAAGCCGACGGTGGTGGTCGCGTCGGCGATGAGCCGGTCCAGCAGGCGCTTCGAGAGTTCAAGCTCAGCGACGATGGACTCGGCCGTTTGTTCGCGTTGCCGGGCCTCGTGGGCCACCTCGGCCGGCGTGGGCGGAGGTGTCTGGGCGAGAACGGTGGTGGAACACGCTGTCGCGATCAGGGCGGCAGCAACGGTGGAAACGATCGGGTTGTCCTTCATGGCGTTTTCCTTTCTGTGGTGAGGGACTCAAGCCGATGGATACGCAACAAGACGTCAATGTGGTTAAGATCGATGGTTGCCTCACTGATTTTCGTGTGCGCGGATTGAACCGTCACGATGGCCGTGGCCAGCGGCCCGGCATCGGCCTCGGAGAAGGTGTCGGCGGTGATGGCGCGGTCCGTGTCTTCCAGCAACGACCTGGCCTCGCGCAGGACCGGGACGATCTGGGGCGGCAGCCTGCGGATCGCCGACCAGGCGGTGGCGGCGGTCTTATGGGTGATCAGGAGTTGATCGAGTTCGTGCGACTGCTGGCTGGGGTCGAAGACCGGCGCGGCCAGGTCCACATGATGGCACCTGCGAACCCTCTCGACGAAGGCGTCCCAGTCGCGGCCGGCGGCATCAGTGGCTTTGCGGAGCCGCTCCTCGCTGGCGTGCAGGCGGATCTTCAGTTCATGGCGTATGGCCGCTTGGCGCTCCTGTTCCCTCTTTCGCTTCGTGTCGCCGCTTTCCAGCACCGATTCGACCAGGCGCAGGCTGGGATGTGTTTCCACGTCCTCGACTGGAGTTTGCACCGCCACGGCGCGTGTCGCGGCCTGTGCCAGCGCAGGCGGGTGGCGGAGGATGGCGCCGGGGATGAGCACGACCTCGACAAAACTCACCACGCCGATGAACGCCAGGAAGGCAACCAGGGCCTGGCGCTTGCGTTGCTGAGTCCACCAGTCGGGGCGCGCCAGGAGTTCTCGAAACCAGGTACTCATATGTCACCTTGATACGGTTTGATGCTTCGCGCGGGGCTGGATCTACTGCGGCAGCCGGCCGTGGGGTTTCTGGGGTGTTTTTGGTTTTGGGCCTGGCGTTGCCGGGGCGGCCGGCGGCGTCGGGGATGCGGGAGGCTGCGTTTTGTCAAAGAGGCCTGGAGCGGGTGGAGGCCCGGGCGGGTTGGCCGGGACGGGGTCGTAGTCCTCCGGCGGGCGGGGCACGAAGCCCGGCGCGCCGGGGTCTTTGTCCATGAGTTTTTCCTGGACATAGGCCCAGGGCACCGGGCCGCGCCAGGCGCCCATGGCCGGCGTGGCGAAGAGGCCGGGCAGGCCGTGTTCCGGCCCGGCCTTGGGGACGTTGAAGAACTCCGAGGGGAGGATGGACTCGCGCTTGACGATCTTCCGGTTGGTGGTTTCGCCGTGGCTGACGCTCTTCAGCATCCCGCGGAACCAGAGAAAACCCGGACCATAGGTCTTGGTGCGGCTGGTGCCGTGGTCGGTCTCCCAGCTCTCGTAATCTCCGAAGAGCTTGGCCGCCCATTCGCGGGTCTTGGGACTGATGAGGCGGAAGACAGAAATGTTGCCGCACAGGGCCAGCAGCTCGTTGGTCTTGTGTTCGCCGTATTCGGCGTACAAGCCGTCGATGTCCTGGGCGGCCAGGACGGCGCGCACGCCCTGACTGCGGCCCAGCGAGATCAGCTGCCCCAGCATGGGCAGCTGGCCGGCGAAACGCAGTTCATCGAGGAAGAACCAGACGGCATCGTCGTGATGGTCCGGGTCTTGTGGATCCTGCGGCCTGGCCGAGACCAGATCGACGATGCGGCGGAACATGGCCTGGTTGATGTGGTCCACGGCGTCGCGGTTCTCATCGGCGCCCAGGATGAGGATGGACGGCTGCGTCTCCGTGGCCCAGGCCTTGAGGCTCAGCTTCTGCCCGCACCGCGCCCAGATGCGGGCGATGGTTTCATAGGGGGTGATGATCTTCGTGTCCATGGTGGAGATGATGCCGCCGACCGCCTCCGGCGCCTGGGTGAAGTAGCGCTTGTACGTGCCCATCGCCTCGCGGTCGCCATTGAAGAATCTCTTGAGGGTGTCCGGGTTGGCCATCGCCTTGAGGACCTCGTTCAATTCCCAGTTGCCTGGCGAGCGGCGGTGCAGCGTCATCATCACCGCGGTGAGCAGCGACTGGATCGCCTGCGTGAAAAAGACGTGCTCGCGCCCTTCCTGGTGCCCCAGCGGCGCCAGGGCCACGGCGATGTTGTGGGCATCGTCCTTGGTGCGGATGTCGGCGGCGATGTCCCAGGCGGCCGCCCGGCTGTCCGCGGGATTCATGATGACGATCTGGGTGCTCGGGATGCCCATGCCCGCGAGGAGCGAGTAGAACTCACGTTTGGCGTCATACACTACGGCGCGGGCCAGGAGTTGTCCGCGGTCGCGGAAGAGCACGCTCTGCATGATCAGCCGCAGGGAGATGGTTTTGCCGCTGCCGGCGGTGCCCAGGATCAGGTAGTGCGGCTCCATGGCCTTCAGCGGCAAATCCACGCCGCCGAAAGAGGTGATCCAGACCGTGGCCAGGCCGCGGAGTCGGTTGAGAATGCCCGTGGCGCGGCGGACCAGCAGCGCAGCCTTGGCGACGGCCTCGGCGTAGGTGCCGATGTGCGTCCCGCGGATGATGGGATTGACGGGGAGATTGGCCAGCCTGGCCATCTTCCCGCCCAGGAGCCGGATGAGGATGCTGGGAACAAAGGCCGCGGCGTAAGGCAGCGCCGCCGGCGCCCAACCCAGCCGCAGCAGGCCGGTCGTCGCCAGGACGATGACTGTCCAGCGGAAGAGCAGCGAGAGCGGCGTGAGGCAGAGG
>JBEKVL010000636.1:0-4268 GCA_049514055.1 Tepidisphaeraceae bacterium
CGAACACCGACTGGAACCCGTGGTACACGCTGGAGAACCGCACACGCGTGCTCGGGCTGCTCGACCAGTTCAAGCCGTTTGCCGAGAAATATCGCTGCACGCTGGCGCAACTGGTGCTCGCCTGGACGGCCGCCCAGCCCGGCGTGACCCATGTGCTGGCCGGTGCGCGAAGGCCCGCGCAGATCAAGGAGACGGCCATTGGTGGCGCGATCAAGATCATCGCCGAAGACGCTGCCCGCATCCGCGCTGCCGTTCTCGCGCTGGGCGATGCACAGTAGGACAGACATTCCTGTCTGTCGCCGCGCAATGGCAGGACAGACATTCGTGTCTGTCGTCGGACAAGCTGGAGGCCGCCATGAAACAACTCGCGATCCTGTTGGCCATTTGCGTCCCAGTCTTCGCCGCACCACCCGATCCGCACCCGCTTGTCCTGGTTCAGCGGCATCCGATCAACTCCTCACACGTCTATACCTACCACACCGAGGGCTTCTCGCCCGGGGGCGGGCTCTACGTCCTCGATGCCCCCGGCCAGCTTCGCAAGCTTGTCGATTCCCCCAGGGGCGAAATCCTCGATTGCGAAGTCTCCTACGACGCCAGGGAAATCCTCTTCTCCTGGCGGAAGACCTCCGCCGACGGCTATCACCTCTTCCTCATTCGCCCCGATGGAACCGGCCTGAAACAGATCAGCGACGGCGAGTGGCACGACTACAACGGCTGTTTCCTTCCCGATGGCGGGATCGCGTTCCTCTCGACCCGCGCGGTGCGTTTCGCCTATTGCTGGGTATCGCCGGTCGGCCTGCTGCATCGCATGGATCGCGACGGCAGCAACGTCGTGCGGCTGTCGGCCAACATTGTCAATGATTTTACGCCCTCAGTCATGCCCGATGGCCGCCTGATCTACTCGCGATGGGAATATGTCGACAAGCCGGCCATTCCGATCCAGTCGCTCTGGACCATCAACCCCGACGGCACGGCCCTGGCCGGGTTTTACGGCAACCGCGTGCTCAGCCCGGCGACATTCATGGACGCCCGTGCCATCCCCGGCACCAGCAAAGTGCTGTGCGTGCTCACCAGCCACAACGGCCCGGCCCGCGGCGCCATCGGCATCATCGACCCGCGCCAGGGTGACAACGCCCAGGCCGCCATCGCCAACCTCACGCCCGAAGTGAACATCGGATTTGTCGACAAAGGGGACGGCAACAATATTCACGGACCCTACGAAAGTCCCTGTCCGCTCGATGACCGTTGCTACCTCGTCTCCAAGGATGGCACGGTCCTGCTGCGCGAATACGACACCAAAGCCGAAACCACGCTCCTTCAGCCGCGCGACGGCATGGGCTTCTACAACGCCCGGCCGCTGTGGCCGCGACCGGTGCCGCCGGTTCTCCCCTCACGTATCGCTCCCGACGAAAAGGACTCCGGGTGGGCCACGATGTTCATCCAAGACGTGTACGCCGGCCTCGAGCCACACGTCAAACGCGGCCAGGTAAAGCAGATTGCGGTGGTTCAGGAGATGGAGAAGGCGGTTCGTACGGATGTGAACAACCGCGCTTTCGGCTTCCAGTTCCCGGTGATCTCCTGCGGCGCCACCTATGCCGCGAAAACAGTCTGGGGCTACGCACCCGTGTTGGCCGATGGCTCGGCCCACTTCCGCGTGCCGGCCAACGTGCCGATCTACTTCATGGCCCTCGACGTACACGGCCGGGCGCTGCAGCGCATGCGCACGTTCACCCACCTGATGCCGGGCGAGACCCAGGGCTGCGTCGGCTGTCACGAACCCCGCAACACCTCGGCCGCCTCGCGCCAGCCCCTGGCACTGATGTCGCCCGCGGTGGTACTACAGACGCCGGAGTGGGGCCTGCGCGGGTTCGACTACTCGGCGCTCGTGCAGCCCGTGCTCGACCAGCATTGTGCCTCCTGCCACACCGGGCCTGCACCGGCCGGTAAGGTCGATCTGAGCGCCGACAAGACCGACTTCTTCAATGTCTCCTACGAGACCCTCGCTCGCGGCCGCAAGCGCGCCGGCGAATCCGAATGGGACAACCCGTATACGAACTGGATCCCCACCTTCAACGGCATGGAGGCGAACATCCTTCAGATCACTCCGCTCGCCTGGGGCTCGCCGCGGAGCCTGTTGGCCAATCTGGTCCTCTCCGGGCATCCCGACAAGGATGGGAAGCCGATGGTGAAGCTGAACGATGCCGCCCGCCGGCGGATCTTCACCTGGATCGACCTCAACGTGCCCTACTACGGCACGAGCCAGACCGCCTATCCCGAGAAGACCGGCTGCCGGCGACTCTATCCGGAGCAACTCGACATAACGCTGGCCGATGTAGTCACCCGCCGCTGCGTGGCCTGCCACAAGAGCGGCAAGCTGATGCGGCCAATCTGGACGCGCATCACCAATCCGCAGTTCAACAGTTTCCTCGTGGCGCCGCTGGCCAAGACGGCCGGCGGTTCCGAAACCTGTGGCAAGGCCGTCTTCGCCGCCACCACCGACCCCGACTACCAGGCCATCCTCCACAGCTTCGACGCGATCCACAAGATGCTCCAAGAGCGCCCCCGCATGGACATGCCCGGAGCGAAGGCCACGCAGTGTGACGTGACGCGGAAATGAGAGGGATCAAGGGTTCAAAGGTTCATCAGTTCAAGGGTTCAAGAGTGACATGTAATGCGCTCGCTTCAAGTCTTCCAGTTACCTTTTGTGTTTTGCCTTTTTCCTTCGCCTCACCCGAACTTCGCCGCCTGCCCCGTCGCCGCCAGCACTGCCCGCCAGTGATTGCCATCCGGGTCGATCCGCTTCTTCTCGGCCGTGAGCAGCTCGATCGGCACCAGGATGAAGCTGTCGTGCAACAGTCCGACCACCACGCCCGTCCTGCCGGCCATCGCGGCATGAACGGCATTGCGGGCAAACAGGTCGCACAGCACCGAATCTTCCGCGTTGGCCGGCACGCTGCGAACCGTGTAGCTCGGATCCAGATACCGCATCACGTACGGGATCTTCTCGGCCTTGAAATAGCTCTCGATCCGGTCCCGCAGGAACGGCCCGATGTCGCGCAGCTTGACGTTGCCGGACGCATCCTTCTCGTCGCCAGCGGCCTTGAGCAGATCCTGTCCTGCTCCCTCCGCCACAACGATCACCGCGTGCGCCCTGTTGAGCGTCCGTTTCTTGAGGGCCGCCAGGAAACCGTGTTCTCCTTCCAATTTGAACGGAACCTCGGGAATCAGCGTGAAGTTGACATCCTGGCTGGCGATGGTCGCGCCGGCCGCGATGAACCCGGCCTCCCGGCCCATCAGTTTAACGACCGCGATGCCGTTTTGGACGCTGTGTACCTCCGTGTGCGCACAGGTGATGACCTTGCACGCCTCCTCGACTGCCGTGACATAGCCGAACGTGTGAGAGACAAAGGCCACGTCATTGTCGATCGTCTTGGGGATGCCGACGACGGAGAGCGGGTGCCCGCGTCTGGTCGCTTCCTGATAGAGCGCGTTGGCGCCCCGTTGCGTGCCGTCGCCGCCGATCGTGAACAGCATGTTCACGCCGCGGGCGATGAGGTTGTCGACGGCGATGGCGATATCCACCGGCCCGCGGGAGGTGCCCAGTGCGGTGCCGCCTTCCTTGTGGATATCCTCGACAAAGTCGGCATCCAGCACGAACGGCGGCCGCGCCCGCGCGGGATCGAGGCCCATGTAGCCATCGCGGAATCCCAGCACCTCTTTTGCTCCGTACGCATGATGCAGCTCGAGGAACAACGAGCGAATTACGTTGTTCAATCCGGGGCACAAACCGCCGCAGGTGATGATACCCGCCCGCACCTCCCTGGGGTTGAAGAACAGCTTGGGCCGCGGCCCCGCGAGTTCAAAGAGCAGGCCGTCCGGTGCCGGCATTCCGGGCTCACGCAGGATGTGTCTGGGCAACATTGCCTGAGTGCTGCTGGTGCGGGCAAGAGGCGACGCGAACCGGGGTTCTCCGAGAACGGTTGCATTCATGATGGCATGATACTCAACAGGGTCAATTTGTCAGCAGAGTCGTGTCCTGCGAATCGTTGCCGCCGGACACGACCGGCTTCCGGGAAATCGTAACGGGGTGAATTGTGGTGGTGCGGGCTTCCAGCCCGCGGTGTCGGTACTCCGACGCGTCTGCGTGGCCATGAATCATGGTCATGTCCTGCCTTGACATATGTGAACCAACGTACTTGCCGGAGACTGTCCCGTCGGCGACACTGGTGCTCCAGCAAGGAATCGACCTATGTCCAACAGACTCATTC
>JBEKVL010000637.1:0-4267 GCA_049514055.1 Tepidisphaeraceae bacterium
ACGCTCCAGCCGCTGGTCGAGATGGGCATCGAGCCGAATTACGCCACCAACCTCGATTACCACGACATCTGCACTCGCTTTTTCGAGAAGCTGCCCAAGCAACTCCGCACCGAACTCGTCGCTGAGCCCAAGGCGTCGGCCGCCGTCTTCGGGCTCTATCCCGGGCCGATCTCGCTGATCGGATGCGACTACTCCGAAAAACTACTGCGCGAGATGAAGCTCAACCGCGACCGCGTCCGGGCGGGCGCGACGGTGGCCCATCTGGCGTTCTATCTGGCCGAGTACGTCGGTTGCAACCCGATCATCTTCGTCGGCCAGGATCTCGGCTTCTCCGACGGCCTCTGCTATGCCCCCGGCACCAGCTACGAAGACGTCTGGCGGCCGGAACTCGGCCGATTCTGCACCATGGAGATGAAGCAGTGGGAGCACATCGCCCGCGAGCGGCCGATCCTGCGTAAGATCGAGGACTGGCAGGGCCGCCCGATGTACACCGAGGAACGCCTCTTCACCTATCTCCAGCAGTTCGAACGCGACTTCGCCGCAACCACGCGAACGATAATCGACGCGAGCGAGGGCGGAGCCAGGAAACGCGGGGCCACCGCCATGACCCTTGCCGAGGCTCTGGACCGATTCTGTCGCCAGCCGATCCCCCTCGCCCCCGCCGACCATCCGGGCTTGCGCTGGGAGATGCTCAACAACGTCCGCGCGTGTCTCGACAACCGCCGGCGCGAGGCCAGGAGTATTGCCGACATCGGCCGGTCCACTTTGCCGCTGCTCGAAGAAGTCCGCGACCATCTCGATGACGACATGCGCGTCAATCGTGCCATCGCCCGCATCGACGCCTTGCGCAGCGAGATGTTCGAGCTCAATCACGCCTATGAACTGGCCACTCAGTTCAGCCAGCAGACTGAACTCGATCGGTTCAAGCGGGATTTCGCCATTGCCGCGTCGAAGGTCGAGGGTTCGGAGCGTCAGCGCCGCCAGACCGAGCGGGACATTGAGAACGTCAAAGCCATTATCGCCGCGGCGCAGGAGCTGGAGAAGATGGTGGATGAAGTGTTGGGAGAATTGCCAGTTGTTAGTTGCCAGTTGCCAGTTGGGGAAAAGTTGCCAGTTGCGAGTTTCCAGTTGCCAGTGGAGGGTGCGGATCGGAAATCGCAAATCTCGAATTTGAGATCTGAAATCTGAAATCTCAAGTAACCCATGTCCGTTTCCCTCGCCATCCTCTCCCTGTTGCACCAGCCCGCCGGGCGACCGAACAGCGCTACCCGCCTGTTCCGTAATTCCCCCGTTCTCGGCTGGACCCTACGCCGACTGGCCGCGTGCAAATCGCTCTCGGCCATCACCGTGCTGTGCTGGGCCGATCAGCTCGCCCACGTTCGCCAGGCGGCGGCCGCCGTGGAGGTCGTCTGCATCGGCGAACGGCAGCCGCGTCCCGTCATGGACCTGATCGCCGCCGCCCGCCACTGGTCCGAAGGCTGGCGCGGCGGCCTGGCCGGCACCTGCTGCCACGACCTGGGCTTCGAGCCCGCGGCCGCTCTCGGCCAGGCCGAAGCCCGCAACGCCGACGCCGTTGTCCTGGTTGATCCTGATGCCGGCCTGGTCGATCCCGCCCTCATCGACTCTCTCGTCACCCACGCCCAGCGAACCCTCGAGGCCAGGTATGTCTTCATGCCCGTCGCCCCCGGTCTTTCCGGCCTGCTCCTTCGCACCGAACTCCTCCGCCATTTCGCCGACAATGGCGGATTTCCCGGCCGATCCCTCGCCTACTGGCCCGATCTCCCCGGCCGCGATCCAATCGCCAATCCCGAGTGCGCCCCGCACCCAACCCCGGCCGCCCGCACACTCCACCGGTTTGTTCTCGACGGGCAGCGACAAGTCGAACGACTCTCCGCCGCGACGGCCGCCCTCAATGGCGAACTGGCCTCGAGTGACGCCCTCACCCTGGTCGGCCGGATGGACTCGGCGGCCATCGTCGATCGTCTCCCGCGCGAGATCGTCCTTGAACTCAATACCGCCCGCGCCACCCGCGCTATCTTCCATCCGTCCACACATCTCGCGATCAGCCGGCCCGACCTCACCGTCGATCTCGCCGCAAAGGTCGCCGCTCAGGCCGCCGCCTACGACGACACGCGGTTCACTCTCGCCGGCGTCGGCGACTCCCTGCTGCATCCGGGGTTCTTCGAGATCCTCGACGCTATCCGTTCCAGCGGTATCCAGACGGTTCATGTCGAGACCGATCTTGCCGGCCTGTCCCCGGCCGCCGTCGAGCAACTCTGCGCCACCGGCGTCGACCTCGTTTCCGTCCATTTCCCGGCCACGTCGGTCGGCACCTACGCCGCCGTCATGGGCGTCGATGCCCTGGCGCCGGTCATGGAGAACATGCAGCGGTTTGCGCAGGCCCGTCACGGGCGTTTCGTGCCGATCCTCGTCCCGCTCTTCGCCAAGTGCGGGCAGAATCTCCGGGAAATGGAGGCCTGGTACGACTACTGGCTGCGTACATTGGGCGTGGCAACCATCATTGGCCCGCGCGATTGCGCCGGCCAGATCCCTGATGCGTCGGCCGTTGACATGACCCCGCCCCGCCGGGTTCCCTGCCGGCGTTTGCAGTCGAGACTGACGATTCTCAGCGACGGTTCGGCCGTGCCCTGCGAGGAAGACGTCCTGGCCCGCGAGAAGTGCGGCCACGTCGCCACCGACCCGCTCGCCGAGATCTGGACCAAGCGCCTGGCCAGCCTGCGCCAGTCGCACCAGCGATCTGAATACCCCGCGTTATGTGGAGGTTGCCGCCAATGGCACAGACCGTAGCAATGAAGACCCTCGGAATCATCATCGCCCGCGCCGGCAGCGTTGGCTTGCGAAACAAGCATCTCCGCCCGCTTCTCGACCGCCCCGTCATCGCCTATACGTTCGACTACGCCCATGCCGCCACACGCCTCGACCGCATCGCCGTCTCCTCCGACTCCCCTGAAATCCTCGACCTGGCCAGGGCCCAGGGTTTCGACCTCGTCCCCCGTCCCGCCGAGTTGGCCACCGGCGATGCCAGCGTGCAGGCCGTCCTGCTCCACGCCATGCGTTACATCGAACAGACTCCGGGTGGGTGGGACAGACATTCTTGTCTGTCGCCGGATGGACGAGCGGGGGACATTCCTGTCCCCCCGAGTCCATCCGATTCCCCCCACGACCAATCCCCCCGCTTCGACGCAGTTGTCCTCCTCTACGGCAACTGTCCCGTCCGTCCCCCCGGCCTCGTCGACGGGGCCATCAACCTGCTCGAAACCACCGGCTGCGACTCCGTCCGTTCCTTCGCCCCCACCGGCAAGCTCCATCCCAACTGGATGGCGCGTCTCACCGGCGACCGCGTCGAGCCCTATCTCCCCGGCAGCATCCACCGCCGTCAGGATCTCGAACCTCTCTTCTTCCACGACGGCGCCATCGTCGCGGTCACCCGCGCCTCGCTCCTCCGCCAACTCGACCATCCCGAGGATCCCCACGCCTTCTTCGGCGTCGACCGCCGCGCCATCCCCACCAAATCCGGCGAGACCGTCGAGATCGATCAGGAGATGGACCTGTTCCTCGCCGAGGCGATCCTGCGGGCGAGGATGGTGAACGGTGGCGGGACGCAGACTCACGTTCTCCGAGTAGGCAGCCCATCCTGTGAGCCGACCTAGATTCGCAATGTCATGCGGAATATGGATTGACCCGCATTATGGCTCCCAGCCGCACAGCCGTTCACAGCCAAAGCTCTTCAGTACGCACGAACTCACGAATGAACGCGTCGAACGTCTCTTGCTCCGCTTCTGTTGGGTCGCGACTCCGGTCTTCAGCACCGATGTATGGCGATAGATCCACACCCGCCGGTGCATCGACTATGACTTCTGCGTGACAGCGGAAGCACCGACGAGTCGTTTCGTCTCTGTACCGTCCGCCGCAAACGCAAGGCCGCCACAGCGGCGCGATGGCTGCCATCAATTGCTGCCGACCGTGTTTGCTGGGCAATTGACGTTCCAGTTCCAACAGATTGGGATCGTACAGGCTGATCTCGATAGCACGCGGGTACTTGTCGCAGTACAGCGATAGTCGTCCAGCATGGGCGAGTGGTTGACGCGGAATAACCGAAGTCCGCACTTCGGGCAGTCAAACACACGCGGAGAAAGCCAGTCGTCGTCGAACTCTTTGGACATAATCGCCCTTCGCCGTCTACTTCTCCCGCTGCCACGCACGGGCCAGCCAGTGCCCGATGATCGCCGCGGCGACGCCGCTGCCG
>JBEKVL010000638.1:0-4260 GCA_049514055.1 Tepidisphaeraceae bacterium
TGTCGGGGCCAAGTTGTCCGCGGGCTGGAGCCACCATGATGATAGAAATACCACGATCGACCCGAAAGCGCAAGTTAAGACTACGTTAATGTTTCATGTGAAACCTGTTCCGGACAGTATTGTGGTCACGGCCATTCCACCACGGTACAATAGCAGCATGAGCCATACGATGGACACCCCGATGCTGCAAGAAAGGATCGTGATCGACACGCACATTTGCCACGGCAAACCGGTCGTTCGCGGAACACGCACCCCCGTCTCGGTCATCCTCGGCCACATCGCCGGCGGCGATACCTTCGACGCCGTGGAACGTGAATATGGCGTTACTTCCGAAGATATTCGTGCCTGTGTGGCTTTTGCCAACGACAAACTCTCCCGCTCGACTTTCGTCCCGGCCGTTCAGTCTCATTGAGCGAGGTTCAGCGTGAGATTCCTGGTCGATGCCAGTCTCCCTCGTGGCGCGGCCACGCACGGCCACGATACTGACGATTGGAATGAAAGAGCCCGACAACGGAGCACCACCATGATCGAACCACAGATTCGCATGAAGACAGTTGGCCTCGACTCCCATACGGCCTACGTATCGCTCCCAGGCCACCGGCATGAACCAGGCATTGTCAAACGCACTATCGACCTCGCGGAAATCGTGAAGGACTACAAGGGTCCACGAATATTGCTTGATTTTGACAAAGAAGCAACGCTGATCGGTATTGAGATTCTATGCAGCATCGCAAACTCACCCGGCTTGGAGGACGAAGACGACGAAGGCGAGACCATGCAGGAGAATTGAACGGCAATATGGAACCTGATCCCCTGGCGAACACCGCTTTCGCCATTCGTCCTTCGGAATTGACTCGTCATTCGAGTTTCGAATTTCGTCATTGCCTTGCCCCGCTCTTGCCTCCGGCCCCGCTCGCCCCATAATCCCGCTATGAGCAGTCAAACCATTGTCACTCGTTTCGCCCCTTCCCCCACCGGCTACCTTCACGTCGGCGGTGCCCGCACCGCACTCTTCAACTGGCTCCTGGCCCGGCACCACGGCGGGCGATTCCTGCTTCGCATCGAGGATACGGATCTGGCCCGATCCACACAGCAAGCGTGCGATCAACTGCTCGAAGACCTCAAGTGGCTCGGCCTGCACTGGGACAACACCGCCATTATCCACCAGTCCAAACGCCTCGAAACCTACAACCGCATCATCGCCGAGCTGATGTCCCGCGGCCAGGCCTACGAGGCCTGGGAAACCGACGCCGAACTCAACGCCCGGCGTCAGGAGGCCGAAAAAGCCAAGCGGGCCTTCATCTATCGCAAGCCGGAATACACCGCCGCCCAACTCTTGCAGTTCAAGTCGGAAAACCGCACCAGCGTGGTCCGCTTCGCCATGCCCGTGAAGGAAGTCCGCTTCCGCGATGTGATCCTCGACAAAGACATCGTCGTCGGCCCGGATCAGGTGCAGGATTTCGTCATCCGCAAGTCCGATGGCATGCCCACCTACCACTTCGCCGTGGTCGTGGACGATGCCGAGATGGGCATCACGCACATTCTCCGTGGCCAGGAGCACCTGCTCAACACCATCAACCACATTGGCCTGCAGGAAGCCCTGGGCTATGTCCGGCCAACCTACGGCCACCTGCCGATCATCATGAACATCGACGGCTCGAAGATGAGCAAGCGAGACCGCGACAAGAAGATGCGTCACGCCTCCATCATGTACACACGCAACGCCAAGAAGACGCCGGCCGAACTGGCGGCCGCCGCCGGGCTGGACGTCGCCCGTTTCGAGGAGTGGCTCAAGGACGATGGCAAGCAACTCGACCCCTCCGAACACGCCCTGCTCATGCCCATCATCGGCGTGAAGGAGGCAGATCTACCCGAGATTCTCGTCAATGACTTCCGCCGCAACGGCTACACACCGGAAGTCCTGCTCAACTTCCTCTCGCTGCTCGGTTGGAACCCCGGCGGCGACCGCGAGCGCATGACTGTCGAGGAACTGGTCCAGCTCTTCTCGATCGACGGCATCGGCAAGGGCAACGCCCGCTTCGACCGCACCAAACTCATGGCCTTCAGCACCCAGATCGCCGATACCACCCCCCTGCCACGCCTGGTCGCCGCCATGCGCGACTACCTCCGCGCCAACCCCGAGTCCCCGGTCAACGCCGCCACCGACGGGCAACTCGCCACGCTCCTGCAAATGAAGAAAGGCTTCCGTACGCTGCGCGAGGTGGACGAACCCAGCCGGTTCTTCTTCCTGCCCGACGAGGCGATCGTGTACGAACCCGCGGCCGTGGAGAAGGTCCTCAAGAAGAACAACGCCGCCGGCCTGGCCGCCCTGCGCGACGCGCGCGACGTCCTCGCCGCCGTCACCAACTGGAAACACGATGTGATCGAGACGGCCGTGAAACAATTCTGCGACGCCAGGGCCCTTGGCCTGGGCAACGTCGCCCAGCCGATCCGCGTCGCCCTCAGCGGTGGCTCCATCAGCCCCCCGATTTTCCACTCGCTGGAATTCCTCGGCCGCGACCGGACCATGACGCGCATCGCCCGCTGTCTGGCGGCCGTCGGCAGGTTCTGATCCGTGTGGAATCGCGGCCGTTTTCACGGCATGGGAAAGGCATGAACCCAGTGGACCGATATCGCTTGAGGTCCACGGCGTCGAACAACTTCTGTTGCTCGATCTCAGAGCACCTCAACATGCAAGTCGTGAGGCAGGGCGTTCAGCAATGACACCGGCTTCTTGCTGGTCCAACTGAAGACCTTCTGCCTGGGCTGAGTCAAAGCAAAGGACCGCAGTGACTCTGTCGCGATGCCGAATGGGTGGCCACCGTTGCTGGTCGTGACGTCGGCGAGCGCGGCCGTGCCGATCGTTTCGGCGCTGATGAACGTGTCGGAGAAGGTCGACTTGCCGGTGTCCGTGAAACTGGCGATGGCGGAGTTGGTGACGAAGTCCGACGCTCCGGGAAGAGCGCTCGAGACCGCGGCACTGACACCTGCAAAGATACTGGAACGCGCAGCGCCGCCGACCGTCACGTTGCCGATGTTTCCGGTGGAACGGATCGTGGAATCGGTCAGGCTTCCGGTGATGGCCAGGGTGCCCAGGTCAGTTCCGTTGCCCCCGAGTGTAATCGCCGCGCCCGTCATGCTGCCGGCCTGCAACTTCCCGATCGACGCGGCCGACACCGCCGCGTCAGCGCGGGGCCGCCTCACTTGTAGGAAAGGCTGGACGAACATCCATACAGCGGAGGGGTCTATGACCCACCGCTCCGCTGTCAGCCCTCCCATTCCAGTCAACCAGAAAAAATCCCGGAATTCTCCAGATTCTCACAACCCACACCCCACCCATCACTTACGAAAATAACCCGCCGCCCGTACCCGTCGAAAACACCCTAACATCACCCATATAGTAGAGGAGCGTATTTTCCCGCCCTCCTCCGCGCCGCCCGGCCACCGTGGCCGTCGCAACGCACAACCTCAGCCGATCTGATCGGAAACAGCAGAAAAAGAAATAACAGTCGTTCAGTATCACGCACCCACACGCCATAGGAACTCATGCCGATGACGAATCAAACCCATCAACGCAATCTTGTGCTCGCTCTTTGCAGCACCGTCTTGCTGTCAGTTTACGCCGCGAACCCGTCGCGAGCCGACAACTGGCCGCAGTTTCGCGGGCCGGCGGGCGCAGGCGTCAGCACTGAGAGGGAGTTTCCCACGCAATGGAGCGACACGCAGAACCTGAAGTGGAAGACGCCGCTTCCCGGGCCGGGCAGCTCCAGTCCGATCGTCTGGGGCGATCGCGTCTTTGTCACCTGCTACACCGGCTACGGCATAGAGCGTGGCGACGGCGACGTCGCCCAGCTCAAGCGCCACCTGCTCTGCATCGGCCGCTAGGATGGCGCCATCATCTGGCAACAGGCGGTTGACTCGGCCGCCCGGGAAGACAACTACGGCGGCTACATCGCCGAACACGGCTATGCCAGCCACACTCCGGCCACCGACGGCCAGCGCGTCTACGCCTTCTTCGGCAAGACCGGCGTGGTGGCGTTCGACATGGACGGCAAAACGCTCTGGCAGACCAGCGTGGGCACGATGTCAGGCAACCGCCGCTGGGGATCGGCCGCCAGTCCGATACTCCACAAGGACTTTGTCATCGTGAACGCCGCCGACGAAGGCCGGGCGATCTACGGGCTGGACAAGGCGACCGGCAAGGTGGTCTGGAAAGCCCCGGCCAACCGACTGGAACTGACTTACGGCACGCCCCTGCTG
>JBEKVL010000639.1:0-4256 GCA_049514055.1 Tepidisphaeraceae bacterium
ACCCAGCCGCGGGCGTTGTACTGGAGCTTCGCGGTCTTTCGGCCGGGGATACGCATGTACTCGATCAGGTCGAAGAAAGGCTGCGCACAGTCGGAGAGACTGGTTTGTTCGGCCGGCCAGTAGTTCATCTGGTCGTTGATGTTGTTGTGGTAGTCGGCGTTCCAGGGCGTCTGGATGCCGTCGGCCCAGATGCCCTGGAGGTTGGCCGGCAGGCCGCCGGGACGGGACGAGCCGATGAGCAGGTAGCGGCCGAAGGCGAAGTAGGTGGCGACGAGGGCCGGGTCGAACTCGCCGGCTTTGATGGCCGCCAGCCGCTTGTCGGTGGGCATGCTGTTCTTGTCCCAGCCGCCGAGGTCGAGCAGGCAGCGGCGGAAGATGGCCTGCTGGTCGGCAACGTGGGCCGAGCGCAAGGCGGCGGGGCTCTTGGCAGCGGCCGCGGCGAGGATGTCGGCGGATTTCTTCGCAGGATCGCCACCAAGATAGGCCGGCGGGTTGTTCATCTGGTAGTTGGTGGCCGCCGAGATGAGCAGCGTGGCCGAGCTGGCGTTTTCAACCCGCAACCTATCGCCATCGACCCGCACACGCCCGCCGTCGGGGATGATCTTGAGACGGGCAACGACCGCAAGGCCGTCGCCGCCCTTGCCGTCGGCCATGCGGCCGGACATGACGAGTTGGTCTTCGCCGGCGGCTTTGGTGGTGAGCCGCTCGATCCGCTTGAGCGATGCGGTGAAGGCGAGTTGGCCGGGCTGATCGACCGTCCAGCGGACGACGATGACGTCGTCTGGATGGCTGGCGAAAACTTCGCGGCGGTGCCTGACGCCATCGACGGAGAAGGTGGCCGTGGCGACGGCCGAGTCGAGGTTCAGCTCGCGGCGGTAGTCCGAGGAACCACTCGCGTCGGCGGCTGCGGAGGAGAGCTTCCACGCGCCGATGAGGCCACCCGGCCCGCCGATGTTGCGGACGATGACGGTCAGGACGTTCCGGCCGGCGCGCAGGTTCTTCGACACGTCGAAGGTGAATGTCCTGGAGACGTCGGTGGCCTCGCCGACCTTCTGGGCGTTGACGTAGACGGTGCCGAAATCGTCCACGGTGCCGGTGGTCAGCGATCGCAGGCCGCCCTTGAGCTGCGCTTCGGTAAGGTCGAACACCGCCCGGTAGACGGCGACGTTCTTGCCTTCGATTTCCTTCTGCGGCCCGGCCGTGGTGACTGTGATCCACTTGCTGTCATCGAAGTCGGGCTTGGTTTCAGGACGGCCGTCCGGCGAATCGACCTTGAGCATCTTGAACTCGGACAGCTCGATCGGCGCCGGTCCCTTCTCGGCGCCCGCCAGCCGCAACTGAAGATCGCCCAGTGTCTGGTAGCAGCCGAAGGGCAGCCTGGCGCTGCCAGCGTGGCCGGAACCCGCGCCCCGGCAGACGAAGTATTTGTAGGTCAGCTTCTGGGCCTCGACATAGTTGCCGACGAAGAGCAGTTCGCGGATCTTGCCGATGTTGGCGGCCGCCTCGGGGTTGTCCGCATCCTGCGATGATCCGGACCAGACGGAGCTTTCGTTGAGTTGGATCTTCTCGACGCCGGTGCCGCCGTACACCATGCCGCCGAGGCGGCCATTGCCGACGGGCAGGGCCTCAAGCCATCCGGCCGGTGCGGCCGACCCATCGGCCGGCTTGTCTGCGCCCGCAGCGGGTCGGTCATACCAGAGGACGTAGCGGGTATCGGCTTCCTGGGCCGCGACAACAGCGGCCAGGGCGAACAGGCTGGCGAGGACGACGAATCTGCGCATGGCGGCGTTTCCTTGGGCCGAAGCGGCCTTGTATTATTATATTCTTATGCGGGAACGGCCTGAAAGGAAACCCCCGAGGGTGTCCTTCTGCCCGTGTTCGGAGTTCACGCTCAGTGTCTCTTCCAGTGAAAACTCCCGCAACACACGCTGTTGCGTGAACTCCTAACCGGCTATGGCCGCGAGCTGGTCCTTCCTCTGGCGGACCTTTTCCCGGCACGACTCGGGCATGTCCTTCTCGGCCAGCAGTGTCTCGCAGCCGTCCAGGAAGAACGGCGCGGCGAACTCGGTGCTGTAGACTTTCTGGTCAAAGGCGCGGTTCTTCACGGTGCCGAGGAAGCCCTCGAACTCGGCGAAATAGCTGCCGTAGATGTGGAACGAATCGGCAATGTGGCAGTATTCGCCCGGCGCCACGCCGATACGCCCGGCCACCCATGCCTGAAGCTCGGTGAACGCGTACATGTTCATGAACGCGGCCTTGAAGGCGTCGTTGGAGCGCATGTGTACGACCATGTTCAGCCGGCCATCCTGCACGCGGAACCAGAGCCGCTGCAGGCAGGCCGGATCGGAGATGCCCAGGTCGTTCCATGCCTGCCAGGTGACGGCCTGGGCGCGGCGGGTGAAGCCGCAGGTCTTGAGCAGCCGGATGCACTCCTCGATCTGGTCGATGTGGCGCACGCCGCCATCCTTGCCACCGCCGGGAATGCGATAGTCGAAGAGGCGCTCGTGGTAGGTGTATTCCCACATGCCCTTGGCCGGGTTGATCCAGTGGTCATGTACGCCGAAGAGGACTTCGGAGCGGTACTTCTCGAGATCGTCAAGACCGCCGGGAAACGCGCGGTGAATGCGCGGTTCGGCGAACGGCTTGCGGACGTGGATGGCGGCGATGACGTCGCGGCTGTTGGCGTCGTTGGGCTTGTCGTACTGGGTCGGGAAACTCTCGCCCTCTTCCCAACACGCCACGACAGCGTTTTCCCACGCGACCGGGAGGAGATCCTCAACAATGTGAATCGAGCGCATCAAGTGCTCCTGGATTGAGAGATGGTAATCTACCCGATTGGCCGGCGGATGTTCCACTGCGGTGGCAGGGAATTTCGACCATGCGACTACGGATCGGCTTTGTATCGGCCTATTGCGAGGCGCGCGTTTTGTGTTATCTTACCGGCTGTCGCGGACGATGTAGTTTTTGTCCGACGCCGACTTAGCTCAGTGGTAGAGCGGCGCTTTCGTAAAGCGCAGGTCGTGGGTTCAAATCCCACAGTCGGCTGTCTTCTCTTTTTCCCCCCAATGGTGTTCTTTGCGTTCGTGGGTGATGGCGCCTATAATCGGCGACAAGTGGCGTGGGTTGGCCGCGGGCCATGTGTGATCAGTACATCTCGGCTGATTCACCCCGTGTGTTCATCGGACTGTGGCCACCCATCTTGTCTTTACATTTCCGATCCATTTTCCCATGAAGGAGTGACAACCGTGTCACATTTCACAAGACCCGGCAAAGCGGCAAGGAAGCGGCATCGACGCGATGATTCGACAGCTTCGAGGATGCGTATCCGGCAGCGGACGTTCATGGACCATCTCGAGGACCGAACGCTCCTCTCTTACACCTTCGCGCTCGTGGGCCAGACCGCAACGGTCAGCCCCGTCGCCGCGACCGGCGGGCCGATTCTCATCACGGAAATAGTCGTCGCAGGTAATCCGGTGCTCCAATGGAGCGAGGACAACGGCACGACGTTCTCGACCGACTGGGATAGCGCCACCGGAGGCATCCAAACCCTGGCCGCGAACACGGCGTCAACCATCAACCTCACGCCGACCACCGGCGCCGGCTCGTCGATCACCCTCGGCGACCTGGCCAGCCCCGCCAGCAACATCTACGCCCTGGTCAACCTCGGTCCTCCGGGAACTGCCGCGAACAATTCGCTCATCATCGACGACCGCACCAGCATCCACGCGGCCGGCGCCTACAACTTCTACGGCACCCTGGGCTCGATCACCGGCCCTGGCGGCGCTGCCGGCGGGATCAATTTCACGTCGTTCGGGCCGATCAACTCCTACCTCGTTGAGGGCGGCCCGGCCGACAACACCTTCAACATCCACTCGACGTTCAACGCCACCACCGCCGGCACCACGATCGTCGGCGGCGCTGGCAACGACACAGCCAACGTGCTGGGCGACACGTTCCCCGCCATCGGGACACCGTTGTCGATCGACCTCGGCGCCGGCGCGAACACAGTCCATGTCGGCAATGGCAATCTCGGCTCAACCATCTCGGCCACGGTTGTGGTCACCGACACCGGCGGCACCACGACCCTGGATCTCGACAACCAGAACGACGCGGCGCATGGCGCCGCCACGCTGGACGATCTCTCGGGCAACGGCAGTGCTCCCTTTGAAGTCACGGGCCTTTCGGGCGGCAACATCCAGTACAGCACCGGCGTGACCGCCCTGAACATCACCGGCGGCGCCAATGGAGGAGCCGGC
>JBEKVL010000640.1:0-4254 GCA_049514055.1 Tepidisphaeraceae bacterium
GGGGCACGTGCATAGCGACATGTTGACGGCGTGTCCCGGCTGGTCTGGATGCGGGTGACGTCGTCGGCCGTCGGGTCCTTCTTGAACCGGTCCAGCGCCCGCGATTCGAACTTCAGCAGCGTGCCGGGGTTCTTCAACAGGAACATGCGGGCGATGACTTTGTTCGAGCCCATCGCCGCCGCGATGGGCTGCGTGGATGGCGCGGTCGTCGCCTGCGTGGCCGGCTGCGCGGACGGGAGGGTCGCCGCCGGATTGCGCTCGCCAAGCCGCATCTTGAGAACGTGCTCGGACTCTGCCCAGTCGGCGATCGTGCGCGAGGTTCGCTCGTTCATCTGGTCCATGAGCTGTTCCATGCGTTGCCAGGGCACGAGCAGTGCAGCCGCGATGACCAGCACCACCGCCGAGCCGAACATCAGTTCGCACTTTGCGGCCAGGGACATGTGAAGCTGGCGGAGCCGTCTGAACATCAGCCGATAAGATTAAGCCGAGCCGGTGCAAAACGAAAGCCACCGGGACGGAGCGTGGCCGGAAATCCGGACGGGTCATCGATTATTTGCATCGCAACAACCGTCACGCCAGGTGTCCTGGCGTTGCCTTCGGCTGCAAAGGCTCTTTGGCGGCAGCGGGTCGGTTGCCGCTCGGACCCGGAGGTTTGGATGGCGTTTGTCCCTCCCCATCCTTCCTTTGCCTCGCCGCGCGTTTGCCGGTACAAACTCCATTACACACTTCAAGGAGCCGCACATGACCTTCAGGAACTCGCGTTTGCTCGGGATCGTTCTCGCTATCCTGCCTGTGACGGCCGTCCCGGCCAAGACTCTCTTTCAGGTCGGCAAACCTGACCGCTCCAACGCGGAGTTTGCACAAGCGCCCGGTGACTACAGCCATGTGACACTGGACGGCCTCTTTGCCATCGGCCAGTCCGATCCAAAGAAGGACTGGCCCTATGTACACCCCGGCCCCGGCGACGCCTGGGCGGGGGCAAAACAGCACTCATTCCACATCCTCTTCGACCTTAAAGCCATGCCTGCCGACGGAACGTGCAAGCTCACCATCGATCTGCTTGATACCCAGAAACCCACCCCGCCGCGGGTCGCGGTGACCATCAACGGCAAAACGTTCGAGAGACAACTCCCGCCTGGCGGTGGCGATGAGTCAGTCAAGGGCGACCTGGCGAAAAGCAAGCCGTGTACCTGGCCGATCGAATTCCCGTCCGGTCTGTTGCACAAGGGCATGAACACCATCGCCATCCGTACCCTGAGTGGTAGCTGGATGCTCTACGATGCGGTGACCTGCGACACGCCGGAGGGAGCGGAACTGGGATTGGTTTCGCACACCGCGGTCCTCTCGGCCGATGGGCCGGCGGTACTCACCCGCGAGGGCGATCAACTCACCCAGCCGGCCACGCTCCGCGTGGCCCATTTCGGCCAGCCGGCGAAAGCCACGCTCAAAGTCGGCTCGGTTTCGCGCGAGATCGACCTTCAGCCGGGCGTGAGCGAGACGCAACTCAACATTCCGGCCGTAGAGAAGCCGACAGCCGTCGAGGTCTCGCTGGCGGTCAACGGCGAGACGCTTCCACCGCAACAGGTGACGCTCAAGCCGGTTCGCAAGTGGGAGGTGTACCTCCTTCCGCATACACATGTGGACATCGGCTATACGCACATCCAGTCGGACGTCGAGAACGTCCAGTGCAAGAACCTGGAAGATGCGATCCGGATTGCCCGGAAGACCGCTTCGTATCCCGAAGGCGCCCGCTACAAGTGGAACGTCGAGGTCATGTGGCCGACCGACGTCTATCTCCGCCGCGCCACGCCGGAGCAGCGACAGTCTCTGTTTGACGCCATCAAGGCGGGACAGGTGGAGCTCGACGCGCTCTACGGAAACACGTTGACCGGCCTCTGCCGGCCGGAGGAACTCGTCCAGCTCGTCGAGTGCGCCCAGACCACGGCGAAACAGGCCGGTGCGAAACTGGAATGCGCCATGATCAGCGACGTGCCCGGCTACGTCTGGGGCCTGGTTCCCGTGCTCTCGCAGGCGGGCGTGAAGTACTTCTCCATCGGGCCGAATGAGGGCGACCGTATTGGCCGGACCATCTCCGCCCACGGCGACAAACCATTCTACTGGATCAGCCCCAGCGGCACGGAGAAAGTGTTGGTCTGGGTCGCGGGTATGGGCTATTCGCATTTCCACGGCGGCGGGCTCACGCGCCGCTCCGACGAACTCTGGCGCTATCTCGGCCGGCTCGAATCGCAGGATTACCCCTACGACATCGCGTATGTCCGCTACAACGTGGGCGGCGATAACGGCGGCCCCGATCCGGACGTCTCCGATTTCGTCCGCGACTGGAACCAAAAGCACGCCTACCCGCGGCTGATACTCGCCACGGCCAGCGAGATGTTCCACACCTTTGAAGAACGTTATGCCGACAAAGTGCCCTCGCTCAAGGGCGACTTCACGCCCTACTGGGAAGACGGCGCGCCGTCCACGGCGGCCGAAACAGCCATGAACCGTGCCACCGCCGACCGGCTCGTGCAGGCCGAGTTCCTCTGGAACACGCTCAATCCCGCCACCTACCCGGCCGCGCAGTTCGCCGACGCCTGGCGCGGCGTGCTGCTCTACAGCGAACATACCTGGGGCGCATACAATTCCATCAGTGAACCGGACAAGGCGTTTGTCAAGACGCAGTGGGCCACCAAGCAGGGCTTCGCGGTCGGGGCGGACAAGGTCTCCCGGCAGGTGATGGCCGACATTCTGCCCAAAGCTGCCGGGGCGGTGCCGGCGATCGACGTGATCAACACGACATCGTGGCCGCGAACCGACGTGGTGATCGTCAGCAAGGATCTTGCGGCGGCTGGGAAGGGTCTGCGCGGCCCCGACGGGCAATCCGTGGTTACGCAAATACTCTCCACGGGCGAGATGGCCTTCGTTGCCGCTAATGTGCCGCCGATGTCGTCGGTACGCTACACGTTTGGCAAAGAGAATGTGTTGGCGACCAACCTCAACGTGGCCAACAACGTCATCTACAACGGCCTCGTCTCGATCACAGTGGATTCCGCCACCGGCGACATCAGTAGTTTCCGCACCGATGGCTCGAATCACGAGTTCGTGGCCCCTAAGTCCTTCTCCGGGCTGAATTCGTACACGTACCTCATCGGCGATGATGTGAAGAAGGCCCAGCACAGCTTCCCGCCGAAATTCTCCGTCAAGGAAAGCGGGCCGGTGATGGCCTCTCTCCTGATTGAGTCCGATGCCCCCGGCTGCAACAAACTCACGCGCGAAATTCGCCTCGTGGCAGGCGTGCGCCGCGTCGACCTCATCGACACCTTTGACAAGAAGCCAGTGCGCCAGAAGGAGGGGGTCCACGTCGGCTTTGCACTCAACGTCCCCGATTCGCAGATGCGCTGGGACACGGCCTTCGCCACGGTTCGCGCCGAAACCGACCAGCTCGCCGGCGCCTGCCGCAACTGGTACAGCGTCCAGCGGTTCATCGACGTTTCCAATGCTCAGTTGGGTGTGACCATCGCGTCGCCCGATGCGCCCGTCTGGGAAATGGGCGGTCTGACGGCCAACATCCTCGGCTCGGCCAACAACCCCGCGCTGTGGATCGAGCACAACCCGCAGTCGGCCACGCTCTACTCCTGGGTCATGAACAACCACTGGCACACCAATTACAAGGCTGATCAGGACGGCCTGCTGACGTTCCGGTTCTCACTGCAACCGCACGCCGCCTTCGCCTCTGAAGACGCATATCGCTTCGGCACCGAAATCGCCCAGCCGCTTCTGGTCTGCCCGGCCTTGGACAAGCCGCTGGCCGCCTCATTCAAGCTCGACGCGGCCACCACGGCCGTCTCCTGCATCAAGCGCAGCCGTGACGGCAAGGCCACCATCGTGCGCCTCTACAATCCGTCGGCGAAGACTGACAGTGTGAAGATATCGTGGGCCACGACGCCGAAGGCCATCTTCCTGAGCGACCTCACCGAGAGCCCGCTGAAAGCTGCGGGCGCGGCCATCGAGTTGGCGCCGGGCGAGGTGATAGCGCTGCGTGCAGAGTGAACCGCCTGGAGCCGCGATCGTTGATCGCGGTTCTCTGCCGCGCACCAGTGCCCTCACTGGCGGAGAACCGAGGGACGAATCTGCCGGTGAGGGCACCGGCAGCACTAAATGCGATGGCCGCGATGGCCCATCGCGGCTACGTGTCGTATTGGCGCAGCCGTCTGACTGGAATACGCTGAGCGCCATGAGATTTGGCGTACCTAC
>JBEKVL010000641.1:0-4254 GCA_049514055.1 Tepidisphaeraceae bacterium
GGACGAACGTGACTGGGTTCTACACGGCTAACGGCTACGTGACCTTCATCGCCCAGGGAGTGATGCTGCTCTGGTTCCTGGCCGCCGGAGTCGCGATGGTGCGATGGCACGTGGACGCGTGAGGGATTTGCCGTTGTCCACCCTCTGGACCAAGTGAGACGCAATGGCCACGCTGGCTCGATCCGCTCCGGAGAGCCTGAGGCGATGAACAAGACTCTGGGCCGGGCGATTCTGACTGCGAGCGCTGGTGGCTACCCGCTGACCCAGCTTGTCATCGGCCGCTTCGGCCGGCGCGGAGCGATCGTGGCCGAAGCAGTGTGCGTCGGGCTGCTCGTCCGCGACAGCGCCATGATCATGTCAGGCGCCCCGGGCCGGTTGCGCCGGTTGCCCGCCGCGCTGCTGTGGCTCGAGTGGGCCCTTGCGGCCGCGGCGGTGGTCGCCGGGCTCCCCGCCGCGGTGGATGTTGCCGCCGCAGCCCGCGCGCAACAGCACAAGCCAGTCGGGATCGAGGCAGTCCGTCGCGGTGCGCTCGGAGCGTTGTTCGGCCTGCACACGGTCCGCTTCGCCATCTACCTGTCACCCGATCGGGGACGAAGACCGAACCAGCTGACGTAGCCCGTCGCCGCTCGGCGGCCGGAGCCCGAGCGCGGGTCGGCTCACGCAAGGCTCTTGACGCGCCCGCCTGATCTGCGTATCGTACACCGTAAGCCTTACATCGTAAGCCATACAGGTAAGGGCGTCGATGAGCCAGGAGTCTGCGATGAATCCGAGTCAGCCCCAGCCGGCCGCGCGCGGGGTCGTTCGCGCGACGCGGTCCGTCGCGTCGGCGCTTGGCATCATGGTCGGCGTCTCCGGGCTGGACCACGGCTCCTTCGAGATCCTTCGCGGCAACGCACCGATGGGCTCGCTGATCGTCCAGGCGATCGGTCCGGATCAGCGAATGTGGATCCACGGGACCGAAGAAGCTTTCACCATCGCGCCCAACTTCCTGGTCGCCGGGATCCTTTCGGTCGCCGTCGCTCTGGCGATCATCGTCTGGTCGATCGGGTACATCGGACGCCCGATGGGCCCGACCGTCTTCCTCGCGCTGTCGGCCGCACTCTTCCTCGTCGGCGGCGGCGTCGCAATGCTGGTCTTCGTCCTCTTCTGCTGGGCGATGGCGCGTCGCATCGACCGGCCGGTCGGCTGGTGGCGGGCTCTGCCGGCTTCTTTGATCGACGGGCTGGTCACCGGCTGGCGAGGCCTGATCGTGCTGTGTGCGGTCCTGTATGCGTTCGCACTCGAGGTGGCGATCGCCGGAGTCGTGCCGGGTGTCGGCGATCCAGAGGCCCGGCTCTACATCTGCTGGACCGCGCTCCTGGCGATGCTCGCGAGCATGGTTCTGGCCGTGGCCGGCGCCGCCGCGGAGGACACTCGATGACTAATGCTCGGCCCAGGCGCGACCACCACCTGACTCGTCAGGAACTGCTCGACAACGCCATGCGGATCGTGGACGAGGAAGGCCTCGCGGCGTTGACGATGCGCCATCTCGCCGACGCGGTAGGTCTCGAGCCCATGTCGCTCTATCACCACGTCCCCAACAAGGAAGCGCTGCTCGACCTCATGGTCCGGCAGATCCGAAGCGAGGTACGGCTGCCGGATCCCATACCTTCCGACTGGGGCGAGCTCCTCGTCGCAGTCCTGGGCGCATACCGGCGCGCGTTGTGCGCGCACCCGAACATGCTCCCGCTCGCGACTCGCGCGGGTGACGGCCCACCGATCGGGACACAATTCATGATGGAGAACGGGTTGACTCCGGTCGACGCGGCCGAGCTCTACCAGGCCCTCATCGCCTTCACGGTCGGTTTCGCCATGCTCAGCGCCCGATCCTCCCAGATGGACCAGACCGCCTTCGACGGGACGGGGGCCGAATGGTCCGACGAGACCTGCGATCGGACGCTTCGCTCGATCATTGACGGCTACCGCAAGGCGACCCCGACTCCGTAACCGAAGGGAGCGCGACGTGGGGTCACGGCCTTGCTGCGACTCCGTCAGGCTGGCGGCTCGGTCGACCTGTCGTGCCGCGCGAAGAAGGCTCGGGCCGAGACAATCACTCCGAGAGTCGGCAAGAGCCCCAGGAAGAGGAACGTGAACCAGCCTCCCCAGGCCATCTCATCGAGCACGGCCGTGAACAAGCCGGAGGCGGCGAAGATCGCCATCGCCAACCACGCCCACTTCTCGCCGCGCCGAAAAGCAGTCAGGCCGATGGCGATCGCCAGCAGTCCGATCGTCGCCACGTACAGATTGGCGTACAGCACGTCCCAGGCCATCGTGTGGATGGCCGAGAGCGAATAGCTCGACGTGTCCACCCCCGGCGCGACCACCACCGAACCGCACGAAAAGCAGGTTGCGACCTGGACGCCGTACAGCACCCCTGCCGCCAGCCAGATGACTCCGCCGGCCACTACGAGCACGGCTGCGATTCTGGGGACTCTCACGAGGGTGGGCATCCGGTTCGTCACCTCCGACAGCTCGCGAAATGGTCTGCGAGTCGATTATGGACTCGGTCTCGAGGTCAGCTAGGTGCGGTCGAGTACTTCGTTCATTGCCTGGCGCAGGCCATGCCTTCATGCTGCTGCGTCGAACTCCAACGAGGTCTGCTCATCGCGCTCTTGACCAAAGCGTCGGCGCCGCCCGACTGAGTCGTCGTCGTCCGACCCGAACGAGACTTCATGCGTCTGGAGCCCGACGAGGCCCGGAAGGTCACGGAAACGGCCGCCATGGTGCATGGGCCGGCCGCTCGGGCGCCTCCATCGTCCTCACGATCGTCCCAGGCGCGTACGCGGGTGGCGCGAGGACGGTGATCAGCCGGAGCGGGATCGTCGCGCGGTTGATGATGTTGACCTTCGTTCCCGCATCGATGAACACGAGGTCGCCGGCCTCCATGGCCAACTCGTCGGGCCCGACGCGTGCCTCGCCGTTGCCCTCGACGACGACGAAGAGCTGGTCCGTATCGGGGCGGACCTCGTCGCCGATCTCGGCATAGGGCGGGAGCGTCATGACGAGGATCTGTTCGCGCGACCCCGTATGGATGACCCGTAGGAACGCATGGTTGATGAGCGCTTCCGCGCGGATGTCTACTCGCGTAGCGTCTTCCGTTTCAAAGATCATGGGAATCATCTGCCTCCCGAGATCGTGTCGCGAGCGCGTGTCCAGCTCGCTGCACAGATCGTTGGTCGCGATGGGATGAGCCGTCGTCAGACGATTGGAGTGAATCCTCACCCGCCCTAGACGCAGCCGGAGATCGAACGCTCGCCGGGCCTAGCGCCCATGGGGCGAGGTCTTCATGCCACGGCCGTAGCGACGTCTATGGCGGGTCCGTCATACCGTGACGCAGGCGCCACGGTATCCGCTGGCAGGACCGGCACGGTCGGAGAGGTCCGGGCCTCGGCGGCCTCGTTCGTCCGCGGACATCACTGCGCGTCCGGGGTGCCGTCCGCCTTCGATTTGGGCCACGACCGATGCTGCGTGTCCGCTCGCGGCCTAGCGCGCCGGACTTCGACCAACTCGAGGCCGAGCGCTTCGATCCGGCCGAGGACGCCGTGCAGCGCGGACTGGTCGGGCAGTTCGCCTGTAAGCACCGTCTCGTGATTGCGGATCCCTGCGTGCATCTCGGGGAAGGCGCTGAGCAACCTGTCGCTCAAGAGGCCTCGAACGCGGATCTCGTACTGGGTTGTCGTGCTGCTGTCGTCCATAGCGACGAGCCTCGGGTCGCACGGGATGAGGCCGCATCCACCGGATCGTGCGAGCGTGTCGATGAGCGCTTGGAGACGTAGAGGTCAATGCGGGCTACAGGCAAGGGACGCGCTCGGCGCGGCTCCGTAGACCAGAACGGCGCCGGCGACGGGATCGAGCGATCCCATCAACGGCACGCGCGCTTCCAGTTAATGGACTCACACTCCCGTTCATTCCGGGTGGACGCGCTCGCGGCGGGCCAGCGTCGCGTCCGGCACTTCCCCGAATCGGTCCAATCGTGTGACGACCCGTCATCCTCCTGCCTCCGAGTCTGCGAGCACCAAGCACCTAACAGCAAGGAGGTTCATTCAAATGCTCAGTCTGGTGTCTCGAGATTGGTGGGTCTACGCGGTCCGCGGCATCGCCGCGATCCTGTTCGGGATCATGGCGCTCATCTGGCCGGCCCCGACGCTCGCGGTTCTCGTTCTCCTGTTCGGCGCGTACGCGTTCGTCGACGGCATCGCCCTGCTTGTCGCTCTC
>JBEKVL010000642.1:0-6272 GCA_049514055.1 Tepidisphaeraceae bacterium
GTTGGCGATGGCCGCCCAGCCGAGCGATTTGTCGTATGGCGCGAGGTGATGGAGGGCGTCCGCATAAACCAGGCCGCACCATTGCACGGGGAGGCCCATCCAGTTCGGAGCCCGCCACTGGGTTGCGCCATATACGGCAATTGTTGCATAAGGTAGAGCGCCGCGGGGCTCGACGCCGGGCGGAGTGTGCAGGTAGACAAAGGGGAGGCCGGTCCAGGCCCAGTAGCGGGCACGGTGAAGGTGCTGCTGGTCGCCGGTCAGTTCGTAGCCCAGGACGCAGGCGTCGACGAGGTGCGCGGAGGCCAGGATGTCGGGCGTATGCAGCGGCACCTCCCACGTCTGCGCCCCGCGCGGCGCGCCGTCGTCGAACTTGTTCATGGCCGCCAGCTTGGCCAGCGCGGCGTCGATGAGTTGCGGATCGCCGGCAAGACTGGCCGACTGTAATGCCTGCAAGACGATCTGGGCCGTAAGCCCGTTGGCATCCGGCGCGAAGTGGCCCTTACCGTAGTCTACATCGCCGGCTTTGTACGCAATGGAACCGTCCGGCGCAAAGCGGGCAAGCATCGCCTTGGCATGTTGCCTGGCGGCGTCGACGGCCGGGATGGCCTGGTCAAACGCCAGCGCCTGGGCTGGCGTGCGGATGTGCGAGACCAAGGCGTGCAGGTAGTTCTCGGGGCGAATCCCGGCGAGGGAGCCGGTGGCGGCCTGCCTGAGTCGTGCGGCGAGCGGGTCATTTCTGAGCAAGGGGGCGAGGCTGTTCATGTAGAGGGCCGCGTCGGCGACCGGCAGGGGCTGAAAACTGCCCGGCCAGGCGTGGCGGAAGCGGCTATCCACGCGTGTGGCCGAATCAAGCCAGCCGAGCGCGGTGTTCCGGGCGTAAGTCTCCGCCTGCGGGAGTGGCGGGGCAGGCGGCAGGGGATTGAGGCGGGCATAGTGCTGGAGCGCGGCGACGGCCGAGCGGCCGGGGCCTGCGAAAATGGTGGCGGTGGCGCGGATGGGCGTGTTGGAGATCAGGCGCACCGGGGTGTGGGGGAGAACCTGGCCATCCTCGCGAACGGTGGGCATGGCGCCGGGGAAGAGGAGGGCGAAAGCATGCGCATCGGAATTGAGCGACCGATCCGGCGAGTCAAACAAGGCCGCGAGATCCTCCTGGGGCTGCCAGGCCAGGGCGACGTACTGCTGGTCGGCCACGACGGTCATCAGGGGAATCGTAAACTTGAGCGGGTCGGGTACGCGGCGGATCGCGCCGGGGCCGACAATGTCGAGCTCGGAACTGGAGAGTTCATCGCGATCGAGGTATTCCAGGCCGGGGAGCAGCGCCTGGGTCTTGTGTTTGCCGAACGAGCCGAGTCCCGGCAGCAGCACGAGCAGTGGGAAGTGGAGGACATCGCGGTCGCGATCGGCGGACAGTTCGATGGCGACAGCCAGGCTGTCATCCCTGGCGCTGGTGAAGCGCTGGAGCAGATGCCACTGGCCGCCGTCGGGATCGGTGAAGGTGGAGTCCACGGAAAGGCCGATTCTGTCTGCCGTCGCCCGGGTTTTGCCGGATTTGAGCAGATCGAACCAGCGAATGTTGTCGTCCGCGGTGTATGCGGCAAGGAGATGGTTGTGGCCGGTGGCAAGGCGTTTGCCCGCCAGCATGACCTCAAACGTAGCAAACTGGTCCGGCGCGTAAGTGAGCGACAGCGGCCCCGAGCGGATGGTCGGGTCATTGGCGTCGAGATTTGGCGGAGTCGGGGCCGGAAACTGCGGGGGCGTGAGCACGAGTCGCGGCTCGAACCAGATGGCGCTGACGATTGTCGTGCCGGTTTCGCCGGGCGGATCGAGACGGAGATGGGCACCCGGGCCGAGCGGCGGCAGGCGGAGCCGCTCTGTGTGCCAGGCATCGGCGGGCATGTCGAAGCGGATCGAGTTCGCCTCGGTCGCATGATCGCAGAAATAGAAGACCTGGAAACTGCCGGCCGTCTCGCACTTGAGGCGGATGTTGACCCAAAGGGGCTGGCCGGCGGGCAGGTCGAGCGGCGGCGAGATGGCGTAGGGGTCATCCCCGGTGGCACGGATGGAGATGCCGTCTGCCAGACCGGGGCGGAATCCCGCTCCAAGCGCGGCAAGCGGCGGCTTTGCGGTGTTGCTCCCATCGCGCCCGGGATGCTTGCGGAAACGACTAAAATGATCGCAAGTATCTTCAGGAGCAGCGGTTGCAACGATCCTGGGTCTGATCGATCGATCGAATGAAGATAAGTTGTGGATACCCTTTTCATCGAGAAGAGTTATATTCTTCGGACGTGAATGTTGTTCGTGGTTCGCGCTGGAGTTGAAATAAAGCCCTTGCGGGGGCGTTTTAGAGGTGGCGACCGGGATGAGGTTAGTTGGTTCACAAGAGGCCGAACGGGAAGCGCCGGTCGCGCTCAGCG
The DNA here is from genome assembly GCA_049514055.1 of Tepidisphaeraceae bacterium. Taxonomy (GTDB): domain Bacteria; phylum Planctomycetota; class Phycisphaerae; order Tepidisphaerales; family Tepidisphaeraceae; genus JANYKD01. Next base: position 2,415 of record JBEKVL010000642.1, read on the forward strand.
ATGAGGCTGTGGTTCGGCTTGTCCGCGATGGTGATGTGAACCAGGCCGAATTGCTGGTGCGGCGCTATCAACCCGCGCTGGTGCGTTACTTGCGGCGGCTGTGCGGAAATGACCAGTTGGCCGAGGAACTGCACCAGCACACATGGTTGAAAGTGCTTGAGAACATCGGGAAGTTTGACGCGGCGTCCAGTTCCGGTGGTTTCAAGGCATGGCTGTTTCGGATTGCCACGAACCTGGCGAACGACCTTTGGCGATCAAAGGGCCGGGAACGGACGGCGAAGGACGGATTGAGGCTGGTGACCGACCAGGAGGCTCCCGAGGCCGGTTATCGTGCGGAACAGGGAGAAGAGGAGCAGAAGTTGAAGCGTATGATCGAGCAATTGCCGGAGGTCCAGAAGCAGGTGTTGGTGCTGCGGTACTACGGCAACATGAAATTCGTGGAGATCGCGGAAATGCTCGGTTGTCCGCTGAACACAGCCCTTGGGCGCATGCACAAAGCCATGCTGAAGCTCAAGGAGCTGATGGAAAGCCAGAGGTGACGTATGGCAAGCCTTCTTCCCCAACTTGACGAGAATGCCCGGCTGCTGATGTACCTGGCCGGAGAACTGCCGGCGGAAGATGCCGCGGAGATGGAGCGTCTGCTCACAGTCGATGGCGGCTTGCGCGGGCGACTGGACGAACTGCGGCAATTGCAGGATGGGCTCGGCGTGGTGATGTCCGATGATCATGGGTCGGCCGCGGTGGATGAGGCGAGTTTGCATCGTGTCATGCGGGCGGTGCGGCAGCGGACTCTGGAACTGGCGGCCCGGCCGCTTGTGCCGGAGGCTGCGCCACGGATCGGCCGTCGGCGCACGGCGGTTCAGTACGCACTGGTTGCCATGGCGGCGTCGGTGGCTTTGTGTATTGGTTTGTGGGGTCTTGGGGTTCTTGACAGGCTGCCCAAGTCCGCGGTTCCGGATGTGGCCGTGAACACCGGCTACGATGGGGTTGATCCGACGCTGGTGGTTCGGGACGATGCGAGCAAGCGCCTGGACGAGGCGGCCGAGCATATTCGCGCCCTGCGTTCCAGTGACGACGATGACCGGCTTTTGCTGATGCTCTAACGAGGATGGCTCGACATGATACTCAGACAATTCGCCATCTTGACCGTCGGATGTCTTTCGTTGACGGCCGTCGCGCAGGCGCCAGTCGAGCGTCCGGCAAATGCAAATGCCGACGCCGGAACGGCGCCGGTGCGTCCCGCGGGACGTCCGGGCATCACGAAGCTCATCGAACGTGGCGAGAAGGACTTGCCCGACGCGCTGGCGTTCTTCCGGGAGCATTGTCCGAAACTGGCGGCCGCGTATGACAAATTGCCCGAGGAAAAGCAGAAGGAATTCCGCCCGATGATCCTGGGGCGTTACTATGCCTCGAAGATGGCCGCCGATGGTTCCGAACTGAAGGCCGTGAAACTGCGGCAGATGGAAGTGGAAGACCGGTTGTTCGACGTGAAGAACCGCCTGATGGACGCGCAGGAGAAGAATTCTCCCGACGTGGAGACGCTCAAGACCGAATTGCGGCAGGCGGTGGTGGATCTGGTGGGGGCGAAGATGGAGGAGCGGCGGCTGAGGATCGCGCGGCTGGAGAAACTGCTGTCGGAGGAGCGGGCCGACCTTGAAAAGGATCAGGCTCACGAAGCGGAGATGGTCGACAAGCGCTACCAGGAAGTGCTGGATGCCAAGCGCCCGGACCCGATGGCCGCGCGTCATTCCCGCGGAGATGGCGACCATCCCAAACGCCCCGACGCGGATCGGTCCAAGCGTCCCGACAGCAAGCCGAAATAGACTGTTCGCAGTACCGCCGGCAGGCGGTTCGAGAGGCCTGAAGGCGGCACTACGAACGGCGAGTGAGTGATGTAACAACAGAGGCCGTCCCCTCCAGGGCGGCCTCTTGTTGCATCTGCGTGCTGTGGCCGAGGCGCTGTTCAGTAGGTGACCGCCATGACGTCCTCGACTGCTTCGATCACCTGGTGGATGTGGAAAGGCTTGCGCAGGAAGGCGTCGAAACCTAGCGCCGCAAGGCCCTGGACCTCTTCATCGGAGAGTTTGCCGGACATGGCCACGATCTTGGTCAGTTGCAGGTCCGGGTTGGCCTTCACCTGTTTGCAGACTTCGTGCGGCTCGACGTCGGAAAGATGCATGTCCAGCAGCAGCACATGCGGGCGGAACCGTTCGGCGATCAGGCCGGCCGAGAAGCCGCTGGCGGCGGTCTCCACCTCGTATTTTGCCTCGCCTTCGAGGATTTTCTCGAGGACTTCGACGATGTCGCGTTCGGAGTCGACGATGAGGACTCGCGTGGCGCCGGTCATCAGCCCGTTGAGCGGCATATTGTGGTGTTTCATGAAACGGATCAGCTGGCTCAGGGGAATGCGGCGGTCCTTCGAGCCGGGAATCCGGTAGCCCCTCAGCGCCCCGGAGTCGAACCACTTCGAGACCGTACGCGGCGCGACATTGCAGATCCTTGCGACCTCACCTGTTGTCAGGACATCCTTCATTTTGTCGCTCATTTCATTCTCTCCCTTTGCGGAACCGCGGGTTGGCGGTCATGTCGGCTGCAAGGATCCCGCGGGTTCTACAATCTGTATATCGGCGGGATGGCTGTCGGCTTTAGATCGAAGGCGCGGGTTGTGCCGTGTGTGCCACGTAACCGGCCACCGGGCCCGCATTATCGGTGGTCTGCCCGTGTGTTTTGGCAAAGGGAAGGGCCGCAGTCTCTGCGGCCGCTTCGCGGGGCACGCGCCCGGCCGTGCAGGAGCACGGCCCTCCCGGCTGCCGAGATTTCCGGATGCACCGCATTATCGGTCTGTCGGTTATGTGACATTGACATTTGGGGCACGATCCAAGAAAACGCACCTGTCATATGCACGTGCTTTACGTCCATCAGAATTTTCCCGCCCAGTTCGGGCACATTGCCCGGCATCTCATTCACAAGTTCGGCTGGCGATGCACGTTCATCAGCCAGACGCCGCCGGGCATCGTGGATGGCATCGAGAAACTCGCCTACAAGCTTGCCGGAGGCGCCACTCAGCACAATCACTACTGCTCGCGCACCTTCGAGAACTGCGTCTGGCACAGCGACGCGGTCTACCAGGCGATCAAGAGCCGGCCGGACATCCAGCCCGATCTGATCGTCGGGCACAGCGGTTTCGGTTCGACGCTCTTTCTTCGCGAGCTCTTCCCGCGGACGCCCATCATCAACATGTTCGAGTTCTACTACCGGGCGCACGATGTCGACAGCGACATGGATTTCCGTCACGATCTGGGCTGGGAAGTGCCCGAACAGAACTACCTGCGCTCGCGCTGCCGCAACGCCATGATCCTGCTCGACCTCCAGAACTGCGACCGTGGGTACATTCCCACGCAGTTCCAGCAGTCGCGATTTCCGCGGGAGTACTGGCCGAAGATGGATGTGATCTTCGATGGCATCGACCGCGGGGTCTACCACTCCCACCACGACCAGTTCCGCCCCCCGGCGGCCAGGCGCGTGCAGCGGACCATCGCCGGCGTCGATGTGCCGGCGGACGTCCGCGTCGTGACGTACGTCAGCCGCGGATTCGAGTCGATGCGCGGCTTCGACATCTTCATGCGCTCGGCCAGGCTCATCGCCCAGCGCTACCCCAAGGTGCTCTTCTTCGTGGTCGGTTCGGAGCGCATCTGCTACGGCGGCGATGAGAACTACATCAGGGATTACGCGAGCTTCAAGGAATGGGTGCTGTCGCGTGAGGAATTCGACCTGTCCAAGTTCGTCTTTGCCGGACGGTTGCCGCCGATCGAACTGGGACGGCTGCTTGCCTGCACCGATCTGCATATCTATCTGACG
>JBEKVL010000643.1:0-4243 GCA_049514055.1 Tepidisphaeraceae bacterium
CGAATCACCGCATTCACCCTTCCGTCACCAGAACCCCGCGCAGTTCCAGCATCGCATCCCGATCCCGCCAGCGCTCGGCATGTTCGAAGATGCTCATCAGGTTCTGGAGTATACGGCCGATCCACTGCCGGTGCGTCGCCTTGGGCAGCATCTCGTCCACACGCGGGATCACCCGGCCGCTGACCTCTTCAATCCGCTCAAACGCCTCCTCGCGACTGAGCGCACGGCCGCCGAAGAACGGGTCCACCAGCATCGTCCGTTCCCCGTCCCGAACCCCGGCCAGGAAATGCAGCGGGGCGTTGATCCCGACGACGCTCACGCCCACGCGCTCGGCCACGGCCTTGTACACCAGCGACAGGGTTATCGGCAGCCCGCGATGCGTGTCCAGCACCACGGGAACATAGCTGTTTCCTGGGTTGTAATAGTCATCGGAATTGCCCACGAAACCGGCCTCGTCGAACAGCACATCGTGCAGGTGGGCCAGCTTCGCGTCGATGGAATCGCTCCGCACCCGCCGCCGCACGAGTTCGGCATAACGCTCGATCTCACGCTGCGACTTCTCGGGGCCGGCATCGGCCAGTTCGTGCATGGCAATGGCCACGGCGGCGGTAAACAGACCATCCGTGGTCTCGATCGCCTTCATCTGCGAGCGAAACAGTTCGTAGACCTGCGGCCGGCAGTGCGTCGGTCGTGACATGGTACTCATGGGAATGGCGGGGAATCGTCGGTCCATATCACATTATTGGACCGTCCGGGCCTTCGCTTCCATTCCTGCCATTTTCTTCGGCCAGACCATGCCCCGGCGTTAGTCGCAGCGCGGAAACAACTCCACGCTTCCCTCTGACTCCCTCTCCCTCCGGCAGAGGGCTGGGGTGAGGGCACAATTGTCATGCTGAGCGTACTCGCGAAGCATCTGGCTTTGAACTTCATGCCCAGATCCCCTTCGGCTTCGCTCAGGGCAGGCTCTCGCGAGTACGCTCAGAATGACCGTTTGTGACCATGATGGAGTTCCCGGAAAGACGGTTGCACCCCGTAATCGCCCCAGTCGCAGTCATTCGCGATCGTACACTCGTCTGCCTTCACGAAGCGCCTGGCGGTTCTGCATCTCGACCGCTTGCCGCTGCTCGTACTTGGCCGTTCGCCACTGGTCCACCGGGCAGGGCACGAAGTCGTCGCAGTCCGGGCCGGGGTTCTTACGCAGCGACTCGCGCCCGGCTTCGATGATGGCCAGCGCCTCGCGGTACTTCGCATCCGTCTTGTCCGTCAACTTCGCCAGGCACGGGCTGGACTCGGGACGATCGAAGTTGACCACCATCGGCGACTGCATCTTCTCTCCCGTGAGCTGGCCCAGCCGCCCGATCTGCTTATCGTCCAGCGGACTGCGCCCGTAGAAGTTGTCGGGATACGCGCTGGCATACGACGGATAGTATGGCGCGTTCAGATCAATCCAGGTGATGACACTCTCCATCTCGACGGCCGAGAGTTTCACGTCGTAATGTCCCTGCCGCAACACCTTGATCAGTTTGCTCGGATGCGAGCCCCATGATTTCGCCGGCAGTGTCTGCGACGGCCCGGCGCCGGGAACCGTGAGCTGTCCCTTGGTCCAGAGTTCCGTGTACGACACGTTGAACGTCAGCCCTCGGTCGCGAGAGAGGTTGATCTTCGCCTTGGACTCCTGGCTGGCCGAGTGGCACTGCACGCAATGCCTGTCCCACACCGGCTGGACATCGCGCAAATAGCTCAGCGGGCGGGTGTGTCCCCGCCATCCCTCCAGCCGGCTTGGCGCGCGCCGCAGGGCCATGGGCACGCCGGCCGGTGGTATGGGCGGCGCGAGCCGGCGGTCCTCGTGGCAGCCGATGCACGACGCCCGCTCGCCCGACTGCACCACCGTTCCGCTCCGCATCGACTGCACCATCATCCCGTTCTCGTCCAGAAGTTGGAAAAACACGAACCTTTCGGATGGAAGCACGAACGACGCCGAACCATCGGCTTCGACGGGAACCGTGCCGAGGATGGTCTTGCTGCCGAAGTCGTGCCAGTTCATGGCCGGGCCTTCAAAGCCCTGTCCGTTCCATCCTGGCCTGGTCCAATATTTCTTCTCCGGCGACTCCACCACACGCAGCCATTTCACCGACCCGCGCTCGACGCCGGCCGTGTGCGTACCCTGATAAACATCCTGCACATAGAAGTAGCCTTCATGGTTCTCATAATCGCGCCGCTCCGGCACCGACGCCGGCTTTGCACGCGCCGCCAGCGGCATGGGGTCGAAACACCCAGGTCCCTCGGCATGGACCATCAGCTCGTTGCCGAACACGTCGACGAGATAAATCCCCGTGCGCTCGCCTTCGCCGGTCATCCGCGAGCAGAGGAAATACTTGCCCGCACCGGCGCCCGTCGCCGCATCGGCCAGCGGATACGGGTTCTCATACTTCAGCTTCACCGCCGTGAACGCATCCCAAACGTTCTGCGCCGTGCCGGGATCTTTGATGAGCTTCCTCGCATCCTCCGGCCAGATCCGCACCACCGGATCACGCCCATCCAGCCCCCGCCGCGGATCGACGATCGCGATCGCCCCCCACGGCCGGTCGTGGCACGAACTGAACGTGCAGACCACCATGTCCGTCCCCGCGATCGCCCGGCCTTCCAGCACTGCGCCGGGCGATGGCGTGTTGTTGCCCCAGTAGATCGCGTGATTCGTCCCGTCCGGGTTGCAGTTCCACAGGGCCTGGGCATCCCCGAAATTGCGATCGACATATTCCCACCGGTCATACAGAATCCGGCCGTCATTCATCAGCGAACCGTGCCCCTCGAACAGCGTGCTCCGGCCGATCTGGTGGATATTCGACCCGTCCGCATTCATGCGGAACAGGTTGGCCATGATGTGGCGGTTGCAGGCGCAATACTTGGGCTCGCGGGTGCTGGTGAAGACGATCCCGCCATCTGGCAGGTAGAGCGGGTCGAGGTCGTCCACATCCTTCATGCGGGTCAGGGGAGCCGGCTCGCCACCAGTGGCACTGATCTCGTAGAGGTGATAGCTGTCTTTGGGATCCTTGCGCATGGAGAAGAGAATCCGCCGCCCGTCGAAACTGACTTCCGGATCGCGGGCCACGCCCTGCGGCAGATCCAGCAGCGCCGTGACCTTGCCAGTTCGCACATCGAGCAATTTCATTGCCCCGCCGCCCTGGTAGTGTCCATCGTTGTACTCGTGCTCAGCGGCCGGGAAGAACGTGGCCGTGTTGTGGTGATCCCCCGCATACTGATGCCGGACGACAAACAGGATCGGCTGGGCCGACACCAGCGGATTGGCCACCAGGGCATCGCCCTGCACCCTGCGGAATTCCGCATCGGCCATGCCGTTCTTCTCAATCTCCGCCAGTCGCGAAAGGTACTCCCGCCCACGCGGATAATCGGTCCCGAAGGTCGCCGACAAGTCCGCGATGGCCGCCCGCAACGACGCGACCTCTGCGGGCGTTGCCCCGCGCGCCGCGGCCGCAACCGCGATCAGCCCGGCGAACCAGCACATGACCATCCAGCTTCTCATCGAACATACTCCCGTTCTTCTTCGGTGTACCGCCGACCAAGCACGATGGTTGCATCTGTTCATCACTCCTCGCCCTTGACGCCGACTTCGGCGCCCCGTATATAAGCGGGCCTTGGGCAAGAAGCACCGCGACGCCCCCATCGTCTAGTGGCCCAGGATATCTGGTTCTCAGCCAGAGGACAGGGGTTCGACTCCCCTTGGGGGTATAGAAAACCCGCGTTTTTCGCGGGTTTTTTCATGGTCAGAAATGAATTAAATACAGAATGAAATACACCTAAAAACGCCCTTGGAGTGGTCAATAATCAGGTTTTTCTCACCCATAGAATACCGTGGGTGTCAGGATGCCAAAAACCACATTGACAGAACCCTAACAAGATGGCCTCTGGATTCCCGAATCTCCCCGATATTCCATCTGAGTAGGAACCCAACGCAAGACCCCATGCGTCGCTCAATCTGGTCAGGGCTGCCCTGGAAGTGGGCTGTTTCTGACAGGCCTGTGGACAAAAAGACAAATTCGCAAAACCTCCCGTTTCCCTCCCCCACCGTGATCTTCGCCACCCCCACCCGTACCATCTGTCAGGGGAACCATGAACATCACCGCCTCTCCGCTGTCGTCTTTCTGGTCCTGGCTTTCGCTCCTGGCACCGCCGCTGAAGGGCTCGATAAAACGACGCCTCTCGTTGTCCGAAGCCGTCAGGCAAG